>NZ_JBWZQN010000010.1:0-70233 GCF_056724605.1 Prolinoborus fasciculus
ACGAAACCAATGTGAAAGGCGTATTTGCTGCAGGTGACTGTACCACAGTGCCGTACAAGCAGATCATCATTGCCACCGGTGAAGGTGCCAAGGCATCACTGTCTGCTTTTGATTACATCATCCGTTCAGGACAATAAAAAAATAGCACCTGGGTTCCCCAAAACCGAGGTGCTATATCTTATAAATACATTATTATCGCTTTATAGGAACTCAGGACGCTAACACCCGAGTTCCTTTTTTTATATTTATTATTGGAACAGCCAAAAGTGTCCCCACGCACTTTCAGCTGTTCCTTTCCTCTGCACAGTTTTTGTTTTCAACCCTTATTTTTATACTTTCCCCAAGGTTGTTTTTATATAAAGCAATGTTTATTCCATCGCTTCATTTTTAAGATTTAAATAAGTTCAAACCCTTAAATTTTTCCAGTAATTGTTCTTGTGTTTCCCGATACTCCGGATGTGGAACAATGCATTCAATCGGACAGACATCTACACAGGTCTGATGCTCATAAAAACCGACGCATTCTGTACAACGGTTCACATCAATTTCATAAACTTTCGCACCCTCATAAATCGCGTCATTTGGGCATTCCGGTAAACACATATCGCAATTGATGCATTTGTCGGTAATTAGTAGTGCCATATTTAACTCGCTTGATAAGCCAGTGAAGATGCCGAAATATCCATAGTCGAGCTTGGCAGATTACGAATCAGCAGGGCATATTGCATATCAACATCTGCCGGAACTGGAATCTCAACGATATGACCTGAACCTTTGGCGTCTTCGATCAGATTACCTTTTTTGTCTTTCATTTCGGTTAAATTGAAAGTGATATTGCCTTTAGTCGTCATCAGTTCGAGTGAGTCACCGACGATAAAACGGTTTTTCACATCGATCTTGATGTAATCTCCATTGCGCTCCAGTACTTCACCGCAGAAAATTTGATGATCAAAACTGGAAGAACCATGTTCATAATTCTGATATTCACTATGCACATGGCGGCGTAGAAAACCTTCGGTATAACCACGATTCGCTAAGCCTTCCAATTGTGTCATCAGTGACGGATCAAAAGGTTTACCCGCAAGCGCATCATCAATCGCTTTACGGTAAATTTGAGCAGTACGGGCGCAATAGAAATAAGACTTGGTACGGCCTTCGATTTTCAGTGAATGCACACCCACTTTAGTTAAGCGCTCTATATGTTGGACTGCACGTAGATCTTTAGAATTCATGAAATAAGTGCCGTGTTCATCTTCTTCTGCGGCAAACATGTCTTCTTCGTTGCGCTGTAACAGCACTGGCTCGTTGAATTGGTGCTGCATCTGCATGTGCTGTTCATCAGCATCTTTAGAGCAGCAGCCTGAATCCAGATTTTTTACTGGAATGACATCACCGGTTTCATCTTCCTTGGCATCCAGAACTTTATATTCCCAGCGGCAGGCATTGGTGCAGGCACCCTGATTGGCATCACGTTTGTTCATATAGCCAGACAGCATGCAACGGCCAGAGTAGGCCATACACAATGCGCCATGAACAAAAACCTCAATCTCCATATCGGGCACTTGCTGTTTGATTTCTGCAATTTCTTCAATCGACAGTTCACGTGACAGAATGACACGGGTCAGCCCCATGTTTTTCCAGAATTTCACAGTTGCCCAGTTCACGGCATTGGCCTGAACAGAGAGATGAATATCCATCTCTGGAAAATGTTCACGCACCAGCATGATCAGTCCTGGATCGGACATGATCAGCGCATCCGGCTGCATCGCGACCACAGGTTCCAAGTCACGAATAAAATTTTTCAGTTTGGAGTTATGCGGCTGGATATTGACCACCACATAGAATTTTTTGCCTATTTCGTGCGCTTTTTTGATGCCAAGCGCTAAATTGTCATGGTCAAATTCATTATTACGAACACGCAGGCTATAGCGTGGCTGGCCAGCATAGACTGCATCTGCACCATAAGCAAAAGCATAGCGCATATTTTTGAGTGAGCCAGCTGGTGAGAGAAGTTCGGTAACGGTGGTAATGCTCATGATCAAATCGAAAGACATATAAAAAGTACGGCTTTATTCTAATCATCTGGAATTTGGATTCAACCTAGTAAATCACTCGGAAATACGCCATTTTGAGGTAAAACAAAGTTTTATTTTAAGTAGGAAGCGTCCATAAAATTTCTTCAATATTCAGTCATTTTCAGGGTTTTCAAGCGTTTTTAAAATCTGGCAATGATCAATCGTGGTCGGGGTATTGCAACTTTCTCTCAGTGTAATCAGTTGCTGTTCAAACATTTGTAATTCTTTAATTTTATTTGAAATATCCGAAAGATGCTGATCAATCAATTGGTTGACGGCACAGCAGTCTTGCTCCGGATTTTGTTCAAGTTGAATCAGGGTTTCAATCTCTTTTAACGACATGTCCAAGGCACGACAACGCTTAATAAAAAGCAGTCTTTTTAAGGCGTCTTCACCATAATAACGATACTGATTACTTGCTCGAAAATTCGGCTGGATAAAGCCTTTTTTCTCATAAAAACGTAGGGTATCGGTGCTTAGACCAGTTTTTTTGGCCATTTCTGAAATCAAATAAACTGACATATCACCCTCCTGCTTGACCTTGGAGTTAGTCCATAGTTTCTAATCAATTTATCGTATTTTAGATAAAAAATCATCGGGGGAATGATATGGCTTGTAGTTGTAGTCCTGAACCGGCACCCATCAAGCCCAACAGCAAATTTAGAACAGCGCTATGGATTGCCTTGCTGGTGAACTTCACTTTATTTGTAGTGGAGCTGATCGGTGGTGCATATGCACATTCATCAGCCTTGTGGGCAGACGCGCTAGATTTCTTTGGTGATGCCGTCAATTACGGGATTTCTTTGGCTGTACTAGGTGCGAGTCTGTATTGGCGGGCAACAGTCGCTTTGGTGAAGGGAGTGACCATGGCGTTGTTTGGTCTGGTGGTTATTAGCAAAGTGATTTATGCCTATCTGCAAGGTATTCCACCTGAAGCACTGACAATGGGCCTGATTGGTGTGCTGGCCTTAGTAGCGAATGTATTTACAGCAGCAATTCTTTATGCTTTTCGTGAAGGTGATTCCAATATGCGGTCGGTCTGGCTCTGTAGTCGCAATGATGCAATTGGCAACTTTGCGGTCATTTTGGCAGCCGTAGGCGTATTTGGTATAGGCAGTCTTTGGCCGGATATTATTGTGGCTGTAATTATCGCTACACTCGGCATCACATCAGGTTATCAAGTGATTAAGCAGTCTCTGGAAGAAAGATCACTTAAACATAAATCCAGCTAATTTTTATATTTAAAGCTGTCCTGCAGGGCAGCTTTTTATTTATTTCAATTTTTATAATATTTGAAAAATAAAGCTTTACAAATAAACAAATTAAATTAGAATCTCTGGCGAAATTCAGAAAATATACATAAATTTTAATAATTTATTTTTATATTCTAAGAGGGTTAATGTGAATTTAATTAAAATTTTTTCAATATTGGCAATATCGGGGCTAGCCGCTTGTAGTTCCAAAGTCGTGACTTATGATGCAACAGGAAAAATCATCGGTTCATGTATGGCGACGCGTGGCCTACTTTCGACCGCAAGTGCACATTGTAGTGGTTCAGGCGATGCCTTAGGTGTGAATTACAATACGCCAGATGCGAATACAGGCCTGTTACCAACGCCACCAAGCCAAAATCAGATTAATTTAAAACCGTAAATAATAAAGGGGAATATCATGAAATTATCAGCACTTATTGCACTTGTAGCGACTGTTATATTGACGGGCTGTGCATCGTCAGTGACTACATTTGACTCTCATGGCCGTATGATTGGTTCATGTAAAGCGCAAACGGGTTTCATCATTGCAGGTGGCGCAGGCTGTTCAGGTTCTGCAAATCAGGAAGGTCGCGATCGTTAATTTTTTAGTGATTATTCCAATAAAAAACCGGACTTTTAAGTCCGGTTTTTTATTTTAGAAAATCTTATTTTTCAACGAATGCACGTTCAATCACGTAATCGCCTAAAACGCCCATTTTCGGAGATTCTTTCAGACCGTGTTGATTAAGAAGCGCAGCAACGTCATCTAGGAATGCAGGGCTACCGCATAACATGGCACGGTCAGTTTCCGGGTTGAAACGTGGCAGACCGATTTTTTCAAACAGTTCACCGGTTTCAATCGCGGTGGTTACACGACCTTGGTTTGGATATTCTTCACGGGTGACGGTTGGGTAATATACCAATTTTTCTTTCGCGCCGAGTTCAGAGAAGAATTCATGATTTGGCACTTCATTCAGGATCAAATCTTGATAAGCCAGTTCTGAAATGAAACGGGTACCGTGAACTACGATGATTTTTTCAAAACGCTCATAAGTTTCAGGATCGCGAATAGTCGACAGGAACGGTGCAAGACCAGTACCAGAAGAAAGAAGATAAAGATTTTTACCTGGGTTCAAGTCATCAAGTACCAGTGTACCTGTCGGCTTTTTAGAAACCAAAATTTCATCGCCGACTTTGACTTTCTGTAAAATCGAAGTCAGTGGACCATCTGGCACTTTAATTGAGAAAAATTCTAACTCTTCTTCGTAGTTGGCGCTTGCAATTGAATATGCGCGCATTAACGGCTTGCCATTGACTTCAAGGCCGATCATTACAAACTGACCGTTTTTAAAACGCAAAGCAGTGTCACGAGTCGTTTTAAAAGAGAATAAAGTATCATTCCAGTGGTGGACGTGAGTAATCTTTTCGACGTTAAAAGCAGCCATTAAAGGTCTCAATAAATTATCAAATTAGAACAGCTTGCTATTCTAATCTAAATTCATTCTCGATAAACTGAATATATTTAATTGAGCTTATCAAAAAAAGTGATGATGACTGAACTGACGCTGCCGATTATTGGTTATATGCGTTCTCCCTATAAAGAAAAATTTGGTATTCCTCGTCAGCCGAATCTGGTTCAGGTCGAAAGCTATATTGAAATGGTCGGGCCCTATAATGACCTGCTCGCCTTTGAGGGAATTGAAGAATTCAGTCATTTGTGGCTGGTCTGGCAATTTCATGACAATAAAAACCAGCACAACAGCCAGTTTCGTCCACAAGTGCGTCCGCCGCGTTTGGGTGGTAACAAGAAAATAGGCGTGTTTGCTACGCGCAGCATGTATCGTCCATCACCGATTGGTTTATCTGTGGTCAAACTCAAAGAAGTGAGAAAAGTGGGCAAACATGTTCGAGTGTATGTGACAGGGAGTGACTTGCTCGATGGCACGCCAATTATGGATATCAAACCTTATATTCAATATTCGGATGCCATCATTGAAGCACAAAGCGGTTATGCACAGGATGAACCACCACGTAAAACCGTCATTTGGAGCGATGAAGCGGAGCAGCAAAAGCAACAATTACTAGGAAATGGAAAAATTTCTGTGCAGACTATTCAGGAACTGGAAGCTGTCTTATCTTTAGATCCAAGACCTGCATATCAGGAAGATGAAGAACGGGTATATGGGATGAAGTTTGCAAATGTTGATATCCATTTCAAAATTCATGCTCAGCAAGTGCTAATTGTTGCTATCCAGCATATTCCTTCCTAGATTATAGGTTCCACCACAAAACCCCAATCAACACCGCCATATGTAAAATCTGCACCGGTGCAAAATAAAGTACAAACTTCCAACCACCGGTCAAAGCGGCATTGGCTGATTTGGCCAGGGCATGAGCACCCAGACCTAAAAGCAGGGCATAAATCAGACGCATATTGGAGGGATCACCTTGAACGACGACACTCGCCATCGCGGCATGAATCTCGAACAGAGAGGCGAGTAAGGTCCCGGCCAGTAAGCCGGCATCCCCGAGCCAGACCTCCAGTCCGTAAACTCCAGCCTGAATCAATGTTAATGTGACTGCAATAATCACAGCTTCTTTTAAGCTAAACATCTGGCTGTCTGATGATTCCATGCTCGGCGCAGGTTTTGCCTTGCGCAATAATAAAAACGCACAGGCTGCCAGAAGGATTACGGCAACTAAAGAGGGCAAAAGCAGGATTTTCAGCCAGCTCCATGATACCCCTCCAACCACAATCAATAGCAGTACGATGGTCGAGATACAGGACATCAGTGCGGCGCCGGCATTCGATCGTGCATCCATTTCACCTTTACGGACCTGTAAACCTAACTGAGCGATGGTGGCTGTACTGGAAACAAAACCGGAAGCAATAGAGGACAGCATCAGGGCATTTTTAGTCGAGAAAAAGCGTTTCGCAATATGCGCCAGAGCTTGTACCACTAAAATTAAGGTCAGTAATTTTAAGATAATATAAGGGTTAAGCACTTCTCCCCAAAAAGGGCGATCAGGGGTCAGCGGCAAGCCAATCAAAATCAAGGCCAGTAATAATAGTCCATCCCTGAATTCGGCTTCTTTAATCCATTTTCCGGCAATATTGTGCATGGTATGTTTGGCCATCAAAATACCGGTTAAGAGCACAGAAAGACCGGCTGCCAGAGGAATATTCCATAAACACATGGCGCCAATAAAATAGGTCATCACAAATGCAAGCTCTGTGGTAATGCCCGGATCATCTGGTTGATTTTTGATAGATAAAATGACCATGCCACCCACGATCAAAGCACCTATTACAGCAATCACGATTCCAAACAGGAAACACAGTGCACCCAATAAAGCACAGATCGCAAAGGAACGTAAGCCGGCAAAACTCGGCTGCTGCTCACGTTGCTTATGCCGTTCCCGCTCCAGACCAATTAGCAGGCCGCAGCCCAATGCCGAGGTGAGTATCGTGAGCAGTTCATGAAAAGAATGCGCATGCAGGGGAACCGCAGTCAGATCCATCTGTGACCTCAGCAAGCTAAGAGTTGATTATTTAAAAATATATGTGATGAGATCAGGTTTGCATAGATTAAAAATGTTGCGGTAACGATCAAATCCATTCTTTACTTTCTTTTTGAGATTGAAATAGAAACGTACATTCGATAGGTCGAGAGCATGCGAAAAACTGCAAAAACTTGTTATAGTGGAGGCAAGTTTGGGGACTGATAATAATGAAATTTGACTTTGAAATGGATACGGCATGGTGTCTAGACCAACTCTTTAAAGACGGTAAGATCAGTGAACGCGACCGGATGCTGGTACAAACCACTCATCGGCAACGTGAACAATTAAAATGGCACCACTTTACAGTGGATTGCCAATTTTAATCTGGTCGATCAGTCCCATCCTCAAACAACGCTGACCCTGAACCGTTTATGTCAGTGGCTGGCAGAAAAAACCGGATTGATGTTCTATATCATTGATCCGCTTAAAGCTGATGTACAGGCATTGACCCATGTCATGTCGCAGGAATATGCACTGCGCAACCGTATTCTGGCGGTAGAAATTCAGGCAGACAAAGTTCTGATTGCTACAGATCAGCCTTATAAAACTGAATGGATGTCGAATCTCGAGCAGAATATTGCACCAAAAAAAATACAACGGGTATTACTGAATCCAGAACAATTACAACGTTATATTACTGAATACTATCAAGTCAGTCGTGCAGTTAGTGGTTCACAAAAATCGTCTGCCTATGACCGGGAAAATAAGGGCGTCGAAGCCTTGCTGCAACTGGGCGATTCCCAGAATCCGGATGCCAATGACCAGCATATTGTCAAACTGGTGGACTGGGTGCTGCAATTTGCTTTTGAACAAGGTGCCAGTGATATTCATATGGAACCACGTAAAGACACCGGCAAGATCCGTTTCCGGATTGATGGGGTGCTGCATACGATTTACAACATGCCGGCCAATACATTGACCGCCGTCATTTCCCGAATCAAGATTCTGGGCCGGATGAATGTGGCGGAAAAACGTAAGCCACAGGATGGCCGCCTGAAAACCCGGACACCTAAAGGACAGGAAACTGAACTGCGTCTGTCGACCTTGCCGACCGCCTTTGGTGAAAAACTGGTGATGCGTATTTTCGATCCGGAAGTGCTGGTGAGAAGCTTCCAGCAACTCGGTTTTGAAGGCCATTTGCTCAATGACTGGAATAATCTCACCAGTCACAGTCATGGTATTATTCTGGTGACCGGCCCAACCGGTTCCGGTAAAACTACTACGCTTTATTCAACCTTGAAGCAGCTGGCGACTGAACAGGTCAACGTCTGTACCATTGAAGACCCGATCGAGATGCTGGAACCCAGCTTTAACCAAATGCAGGTCAATAATGGTATCGATCTTGGCTTCGCTGACGGCGTGCGCGCACTGATGCGTCAAGATCCGGACATTATCATGGTCGGGGAGATCCGTGATCAGGACACTGCCAATATGGCGATTCAGGCCGCATTGACCGGTCACCTGGTTCTCTCAACTTTACATACCAACGATGCGCCGTCGAGTCTGACCCGTCTGCATGATCTGGGCGTACAGCCATTTTTGACAGCAGCAACCATCTTGGGTGTTCTGGCTCAACGTCTGGTACGTAAGCTGTGTCCGCACTGCAAACAGGAAAGCTTCCTGAATGAACAGGAATGGCAGCATCTAGCTACGGATTATCCTTTGCCGCGACCGGAATTTGTCTTTAAGGCGGTGGGCTGCGAAGAATGCCGGCATACCGGCTATAAAGGCCGTATCGGGATTTATGAGTTTATGCCATTGAGTCTGACCACCAAACAGCTGATTGGTGCCGATGCCAACCTGAACCAGCTGCGTCAGCAGGCTAAAAAAGAAGGGGTAGAGCCGCTCAGAATTGCCGGGGCACGCAAGATTCTGGAAGGTGTGACCACGCTTGAAGAAGTCCTGAGAGTTGTGCCCTTAAATTAATTTTGAAAATGAAGCAATCTTAAGATTCAATTCATCTTCGGCTGTTTTAATAGCATCATCGAAACAAGGCAAGACTTTAAAGAGGTAATTGCGATGAAAATGATGATAAATACGGTTTTGGCAGCTGCATTGATGGGTTCTATCGCGACGGCTACGATAGCAAGTAGCGACACTGCTGTGAATCAGGCTGCTTTTGCTAAATCGACCACAGTCAAACAGGCACTGGCCATGAAAGATGACAGTAAGGTTCAGCTTAAAGGTTATGTCGTGAAAGCGGTCGGTGATGAAAAATACCAGTTCCGAGACAGCACAGGAACTATTACTGTTGAGATTGATGATGAACTTTGGCAAGGCAAACCGATTTCAGCCAAAACACCGGTAATCATCACAGGTGAAATCGACATTGATTATAAACCGGCAAAACGTGTTGAAATTGAGGTTGATCAGGTTCGTTTCTAATATCGCCTGATTTGCTGAAATCAATTTGAACACAGCGACAAAAAACCACATGCAAGTTACCAAAAAGCATGTGGTTTTTTTGAGTCTGGAACTTTTTCAAGGCAAGATAGAACAAGGAAGCAAACGGAGCAGAATATGCGTATTCTTTTGGCGGAAGATGATCAGTCTCAGGCAGACAGTATCCAGACTTGGCTGGAAATGGACGGTTATGTGATTGATCGGGTAGAGCGCGGTGATCATGCGATCTTGGCGATTGAGCAGCATCAATATGACTGCATTCTGCTGGATCGCGGCCTGCCGAATGCCACTGGAGATGACATTCTGAAAATTTTGCGCAGCCAACATCAAGATACGCCGGTGATTTTTATTACGGCCAAAGACAGTATTGATGACCGGGTTGAAGGTCTGGATTTAGGCGCGAATGATTATCTGGTCAAACCTTTTAGTCTGGAAGAACTTTCGGCCCGAGTTCGTGCCCAATTCAGACAGAAACAGCAAACACCGAATCATATCTTGCTCTGGCAGGATCTCAGTCTGGACACTCAAGCCAAGACCCTAACTAAAGAAGGTCAAGCTGTGAATCTGACTGCGAAGGAATTTCAAATTCTATACAAGCTGATGCAGCAGCCTGAACATATTGTCACCCGTGAACAGCTGGAAGAATCGCTGTACGCTTGGGGTGATGAAATTGAAAGTAATGCCATTGAAGTATTTATCTATCAGCTGCGTAAAAAAATCGGCAGCCAGATGATCAAGACTATTCGCGGTCTGGGCTATCGCATGCATAAGGCTGAGGTATAAACCTATGTCAGCTGCTATTTCCTTGCAAACTAAACTGATCAAACATGCGCTGTTCAGTTCGATATTGGCTGGAATATTGGCCTGGCTGCTGTTATTGGGAATTTCCAGTTATCAAGCCAGTCAGCTGCATGATGAATTAATGGAGCAGATTTCTGAGTTGCTGCTTGGCGATGTGACCCAGGCCAAAGACGCCCAGGTCGATGAACTCAGTGAACAGTTTGATATCCAGTATGCCTTGTTGCTGGGCCAGCAGGTACTGACTACTTCGATTGATGATGAATTAATTAATACCATTCCAAAAGCACAGAACAACGGCTTTCAGTTTGCTTATGAAAATGGTCATTTTATCCGGATACTGACTGCGGAAGATGACGACCTTCAGGTCAAAATCGTACAGCCACTTTCAGTACGTTTCGATGAACTCTGGCAAACTACTTTGGGCTTTGCCGGGATCTTATTCACTTTATGGCTAGTGCAATGGCTGATTCTAAGGGTCTCAGTCAAACGCCAGTTACGGCCATTAAACAAGATTTCGCGTGCCATTGGTTCCAAGACTGCTCAGGATCTGAGTCCTATTAAAACACCTGACCCTGAAATCACTGAACTGCAACCGATCATTCGTCAGCTGAATGCCATGCTCGGCCGGCTGGAGAAATCACTGGCTGCTGAACAGCGTTTTACTGCAGATGCTTCACATGAGCTGCGTTCGCCACTGTCTGCGATTCAAATGCGTCTACAGGTTTTAAAACGCAAATATCAAGATGATGCACAGCTCCCTCAGGCATTGCAGCTGATTCAAAATGATGTCAATCGTGGTACGCAGGTACTGGAAAATTTACTTTTACTGGCACGACTCGATCCGGAGCGAACAGGGCAATTAGCAACGCAAACGATTAATCTCAAAAATCTGGTTCAGGAGGCTTTGCAGGCCTTGCAGCCTTTTGCAGAAGAAAAAGACATTCATTGGAATCTAAAACTTGAGGATGCTGTGATCGAAGCGAATCCAGAACTGATTTTTAGTTGTATTCGCAATCTGGTCGACAATGCGATCCGTTATACGCCGCAACAGGGACAGGTCGAGATCCGAACAGTTATTGAGCAGCATCAGATACAGTTACTGATTGAAAACTCAGGAGAGGGGATTGCTGATGAGGTACTGGAACGTTTAGGTGAACGTTTTTATCGGGCTTTGGGTACGCGAACTCAGGGTTCGGGTTTAGGCCTGTCCATTTGCCAGAAAATTATGGCACTGCATGCAGCTAAAATTGACTATGCGCCGTCGGACTTGGGTGGACTTAAAGTGTCATTGAGTTTTGAGCCTGATGGCAAAATCTCATGATTAGAAGATTAAAAAGCAGTATGCGCTGATTCATACTGCTGCTTCCCACGTTTGTTATTTTAGATTGTTTTAATTATTTGGTCAGAATAAGACGGTTGTTGCGGGTCAGGCGCAAGCGGTATTCTTCGCCGGCATGCATGATCCGGATTTCACGACCCAGTGCAAACAGATTGTTGGAGTGCAGCATTGGCAAGGCATGGTGAGTATCATTGTTACGGGTGAATAGGCTAAATGGGGCGTTCATTCCGTCGACTCCGTGGTGTGTTTTGGATTGATTTAAATGATAATCATTATCGAATAGATCTGTCAACGAAATATTGAGCAATTTATAAAAAACTCTAATTTGCTTACAATCTGTAAAACTTTACCGGTTCTGTACATCATGACTAAAGCTACAATTCATGTCGCAATTGCGCTTTTATTTTATCAAAATCAGGTTCTAGTCGGCTGGCGTGAGGCCAAGCAGCATCAGGGCAATAAATATGAATTTCCAGGCGGAAAAGTTGAACAGGGCGAATTACCAGTCGAAGCCTGCCGCCGCGAAGTGATTGAAGAGGTCGGGGTTGATATCGAACGCTGGCATGCTTCTGATTTTATTTCTCATGAATATGAAGATCTCATCGTCAATTTGCATATTTTTCATGCTTCAGTACAGCCTACTCAACTGGCTGAAATCAAACAGCCTTGGCGTTGGTATAGCCGGGAAGAACCTGGTCAGCTGAATTTCCCGAAAGCCAATCAGTCCATGATTCAAAAGCTGCAATGGCCGCAGCGCATCAAGATTGCTGAGGATCTGGATATCTTATCAAGTCTGGATACAGATCAAATGTTGTATTGGCGCGTGGAAGCAACGCCTGAACGGATCATGCAATTACAGCAATATCCGGTAGATCAACTCTCCAAGTTAATCATTAATCAGCAGCTTTGGTCACAACTGAATGAATTGCAGCAGCAGACGATTCGTACGATTCATCTAAAACAGATTCAATTGATGGACTTGAAACAAGGTGAATTGAAATCTGGTTATCGTTATCTGGCAGCCTGTCATGACCTGAGTGCTTTAATGCATGCAGAACAGATCGGTTGTGAAGCAGCCTTGCTGAGTCCGGTACTGGCGACCGCAACGCATCCGGACACGCCTGCGCTAGGCTGGGAGCAATTCAAGCAAATGGCAGAGCAGGTACAGATTCCGGTTTTTGCTTTGGGTGGAATGAAGACTGAAGAACTCGATTATGCAAAAAGCCAGCATGCTTATGGCATTGCCGGCATTCGCTATATTTAAACACTTTATTTAGAAAACAAAATTTCTATTGGTAAGTCAGTTTCTATGGGAAATTATCTTAAAGCTTTTTCAGTGCCTGTTGAGCTTGCTGAATCGCTTTGGCATTTTTCCGCAACTGAGCAGATTTAAGGCGCACTTGCCAAAGCTGCTTTTTCATGGCACTAGATTGTGCATAACTCAGGCCACGTAAGGCAAAAGCATCGGCGCTTGCTGGCTGATTTTTACGGTTGGCGATCATGCCTAAGTATAAATAGGTTTCCGGTGCTTGAGGGGCCAGTCGCTGTGCCTGAGTTGCAGAAGCTTCAGCTTGAGCGAACTGCTGCTTGGTATAGGCCTGCTGGGTTTGCTGCATCAGACTCTTAAAAGCCGGCAGATTACGGCCATCATCAAACTTTTGGCTTTTCGGCTTTTGCTCAGGAATGACAATTTTCTGACGTTTGATGTCAGGACGGTCATAAGGCGTAATCACGACGCCGTCTGGCGTTTTTGCCTTAGGTTTTTCCGTCGCAGGCTTGGCAGGGCTAACTGGCTTTTCTGGCTCAGAGATACTTTGGCAGCCCACCAGACTGAGGATGAGCAAACCAGGGAGGATTTTTCTTAACATAAACATAGACTCAATTAATGGCTATAACTTCCACTGGCGATAATACGGGTTTCGCTCTCAAGATCGCGTTCTATTTCTGTTTCACTTTCTTGTATATAGCGACTCATATCATCCTGTTCAGCATCAGATGGCTCAGGTTCTGAATCAATATCATAAGGTTCCGTCGCATAATGCGAGATGCCGCAGGCAGTTGCCTGATTTGGCAGGGCATGACGCGAAATCGGGATATACATGGCGCCTTCACAGCCTTGTGCCGATAAATGACCGGTATAACGATCCAGCCAATGCCATTCGATTTCATTCGGCTGTGGCAAATTCACCGGTTTTTGGCGTAGTTGTTTCATGACATTGGTCCACACGGGCAGGGCACCTGAAGAACCGGTCAAGCCAGTGACTTTGTTGTCATCCAGACCGAGCCAAACCACGGTCATATAATTACCTGAGTATCCGGCAAACCATGAGTCACGGCTGTCATTCGTGGTACCGGATTTACCGGCAAGATTCAGACTACGTGGCAAGCTGTTATAGGCTGCACGACCTGTACCATTCGACATGACCTGTTGTAAGCCATAATTCAGGGCATAAGCAGAAGCTGGATCAATGGTCGGTTGCACACTCAGGCTATAACGATCCAGAGAGCGGCCGTTGGCATCCACCACAGAGCGAATCGCTTTGGTTGGGTATTTAAAGCCGCCTGTAGCAAAGTTGCCGTAAATATTCATCACTTCCATCGGGGACATATCTACCGCACCCAAGTAAATCGACGGATAAGATGGAATATCTGAAGTTACACCAAATTTTTTCAGATGATTAATAAAGGTAGACAGGCCAAATTCTTGTGCTAAACGCACAGTGGACAGGTTATAAGATTGCGATAAGGCTTGTGACATTGGAATGACACCATGTCCACGACCACTATAGTTTTTCGGTGTCCAGGTTTTGCCGTCACTCTTAATGCTGATTTCACTGTCTTCAATCGGGCTCGCCCAATGATAACGGTTCGATTCCAGTGCACTCAGGTAGATCACAGGCTTTAACAGGGAACCAACCTGACGCTTGGCATCGACTGCACGGTTAAAGCCGGTAAAATCTTGAGTAGAACCTACTGCGGCCACCAGCTCACCATTTTCCGGATGCGATACCAATACTGCGCCCTGTAAATCTTTCAGGCGACCCGGATTGGATTTGCTTAAACGCGCCACCGTTTCTTTAAAACTGTCCTGAATTCGGGTTTGGGCCAGAGGGTCTAAAGTGGTGAAAATGCGCAGACCCTGATTGGTCAGATCGGTTTCCTGATAATCTGTGCGTAATTGACGACGTACGATATCCAGAAAATCCGGGAAGCGGGCAGGGCCTAAAGTCGGTTTTGAAATGACATTTAACGGACGTGCGGTTTCTTTTTCATATTGTTCCTGAGTCAGATAGCCCATCACCAGCATATTATTCAGGACGATATCACGGCGTTTTTTCGCACTTTCAGGATTGCGCCATGGATTGTATAGACTCGGGCCTTGGACTAAACCCACCAAAAATGCTTGCTGGGAAATATTCAGTTCACGCAGTGGCAGGCCAAAATAAAACTGCGATGCCAGACCATAACCATTAATGGAGTAGTTACCATTCTGGCCAAGATTTACCTCATTCAGATAAGCTTCTAGAATTTCATTCTTGTCATAATGCAATTCAATCAGCATCGCCATAAAGGCTTCATTCACTTTACGTTTTAAGGTGCGCTCAGGGGTTAAATAGAAATTTTTAACCAGTTGCTGGGTCAAGGTTGAGCCGCCCTGACGTTTACCACCGGTAATATTGCTGACTACGGCACGCGCAATACCACGCGGTGAAACCCCATGATGCTCATAGAACTTACGGTCTTCGGTCGCGATCAGCGCTTCGATCAAGGGCTTAGGCACTTTATTTAGCTTGATCAGCACACGGTCTTCGTTATGCTGCGGATAAATCCCACCAATTAATAAAGGTTCTAAACGCGCAATCCCGCTTGAAGACGGTTTGGTTGCGCTGACTTCTGCAATCTGTTCACCGCTGAAACTGACTTTCAATATTTGTTCCGGTTCAACCCGGTCACCAAAATCAAAGCCGCGTGTATGCACATACAGGGTATTACCCGTGGTGACAAAGTTGCCTGATTTAGTATAACTATCCGAATTTTTATAACCGAGTAATTTTAATTCTTGTTGGAAATCCTGCAGGCTGACTGGGGCATTCGCGTACACTTCCATCGGACGTGCGAAGACCTTGGCCGGAATATCCCAGCGCTGACCTTCAAACTTGTCGCGTACAATATTGTCTAATCTAATCAAATAGATACTAAATGCTACAAAGATAGAAATGACAATAATAGAAAAAATTAAGGCAAGAAACCCCATGCCACGTTCAGATTTCATAAATACTTATAAGATCCTGTGAAATTGTGCTAATCATGCGAAGCTTTTCATTATTTTGCAATATTTAATCAAGAAATGCGCTTAAAATTAAAATGAAACCCCACAATTTCTCCTTAATTCGAATATATTTCAAATAATTTCCTACCTATGAAGCACTGTTATAAATTGTCATCCAGGTATAGCTTAATGTTATGATAAGCAGGATTCGTAGCGGAGCGACGACACTGGTGCAAATTTCCCATAAGACCTTTCGAAATATCGGGTTAATAGGACGTCCTGATAAATCGTCGGTGGTTGAAACCTTATGCCTTATTCACGATCATCTTCTCAATTTAGGCCTACACCCAGTTTTTGATGCAGCGACAGCTGAACTTGTTCCCTATCAAAATACCCAAACCGTCAGTCGTGCCTTATTGGGTGAGGTGGTGGATCTGGTGATTGTCGTGGGCGGTGACGGCTCGCTATTACATGCAGCACGCGCCTTGGTCAAGTACAATACCCCGGTGATCGGGGTTAACCGTGGTCGTCTGGGGTTTTTAACGGATATCAAGCCGACTGAAGTGATATTCAAGCTGGATCAGGTATTAAAGGGTGACTTTCAGACTGAGCGACGCTTTTTACTCGAAGTCGAAATTCGCTCCAAAGGTGAAGTGATTTACGATGCCATTGCTCTAAATGATGTGGTGCTACATTCAGGGAAATCGGTACATATGATCGATTTTGAACTGAATATTGATGGACAATATGTCTATCGTCAGCACAGCGATGGCCTGATAGTCTCTACGCCGACTGGTTCTACGGCTTATGCGCTTTCTGGTGGTGGCCCGATTGTACATCCAAGTATGGATGCGATTGCCTTGGTACCGATGCATCCGCATACCTTGTCTTCACGCCCGATTGTGGTCGGTGGACATAGTGAAATTAAATTACTGATTCGTGAAAATCGCGTACTGCCGATGGTTAGTGCGGATGGACAACACAGTGTGTCTTTGAATGTGGGTGATAGCGTCCATATTCGCAAGCATCCCTTTAAACTGAATCTTCTGCATCCACCGGGTTATGACTTTTATAATGCCTGTCGAACCAAACTGGGGTGGAATCAGGACTTTGATTATTTTAAGCAGGATTAAATCATGAATATTGAACAAATGCTTGCCGTACTCAATCCTGAGATTGTTGAACGCCTAAGAACAGCAGTCGAAATTGGAAAGTGGCCAAACGGTGTAGCCTTGACACCAGAACAACGTCAGACCTGTATGCAGGCAGTGTATGCCTGGGAAATGAAAAACCTGCCTGAAAATGAGCGCAGCGGTTATATCGATCGCGGTACTAAAGAAGAGGGTGAAGAGTGTGATGATGATCATCACAAGAATGAACCTGAATTCAAGCCGATTCGTTTTGTTTAAGGCTTAATTCCCAGCCAATAGCAATACAATTAAAAAAAGCATTGTTCATTCACTGAACAATGCTTTTTTCTTTTGCACAAGATTAAACCGTGTGGCGATTCGCCCATAAGATTTTGGCTTTTTGCATCGCAGCGTCAAAGCTGTCACACACGCCCATGGTATATAGCGCAATGCCCATAGTTTCTATCACTGCAATCTCGCCATAATCATGGCTTTGCTGACCGTCCCAGACAGCCTTAAATAGCGCCAGATCCAGTTCTTCTTCAATTGGACTGCGGTTGTCAGTGAGCTTTGGCAATTCATGCTCATAGAGCAGGCCATCTTTAATGCCACAGATGAGCGTTTTGGCATCCGGATTACGCTCGAATTCGCCCCCTTCACCTTTAATCACGGCACTATTTTTATAGCCCAAGCGGAAAGCTGCTTGCTGATGCGAACCACGATATGCTGGATGGAAAATGGCTTGCAGGGTCGCTTTGGCATTAAAGGGATTGATCAGACGCGCCAGGGTATGAATTGGGGAGCGTAAGCCCATGACATTACGCAGCGCAATCAAGTCTGCAAGAATCGGAGAAATTACTTCTAACGGTATGTAAGCAAAATGCTGTTGTAGAAGTTGCTGTTCAACCTCGGCATCATTTTGACAGATTGGATAGCCTAAGTAAGTCAGCACCTGTTCGGTGTAAACGCGGTTCATGGTATGGCCCGAGGCACCATGCATCACAATATTATAACCATGCTTGGCCAGTGTCAGGGCTGCCAGAATAAACCATGGATAATGCTTGCGCTTGCCCGCATATGAAGACCAGTCCAGATCGACATCCAGTTTTTTGAAACTCAGCTGGTCACGTGTCGCCTGTACAAAACCGGCCAACTCATCTACAGATTCTTCCTTGACCCGCAATAACATCAAGAATGCACCTAACTGCACATCCAGCACTTCATTTTTCAAAATCATACTGAAGGCTTGATAGGCTTCATCATAGCAGAGAGAGCGGGCGCCATTTTTCCCTTTACCCACAATGCGTACATATTGGGCAAAGGGATGTTCGAAATCTTTATAAATATTTCTTTTGGTATTCATAACTTTTTACAGCTTGCAGAAAATATTAATGTCAAGGGAGAGGGTGAAAATCCATAAACATTTCAGTATACGTAAAACAATCAGTTAAATCTGATTATCGACTAATGTCTAATCTATTCTGGTTAAAACATAAACAATCTCATAATAAGTTATGCACATTTAGTCTGAATATTCGGTAAAATTTAGGCAATTTTTAGAGTCTGTTTAATTTTTCTTAATCTCTTTCTCCCATTTAATACTTTGGTCTGATACTTGAGTGTCAGATTCAATGCATGGCTGATTATCATTTTTGAACATTCTCTTGAGCCTTTTGAGACTTGATCCGGTTCATCCTGAGAAGGGATGAAGAGGTCAGTATATTTCTCAAAATGGTCTTTCTTATTTTTGATATCGTTCAAGTAGATTTATTATGGCGAAACAACCAATTTATAAGTCACTGTATTTTCAAGTGATTGTGGCCATTATCGCAGGTATTCTGGTCGGGCATTTTTCGCCTAGTGGTACGCAAATTATCAATGGCGTAGAACAGCATGTCCCTGGCTTGGGCGAACAGCTTAAACCGCTTGGTGATGCATTTATCCGTCTGATTAAAATGATTATCGCACCTGTGATTTTCTGTACCGTGGTCAGCGGTATTGCAGGTATGGAAAGCATGAAATCAGTCGGTAAAACTGGTGGTGTGGCTTTACTTTACTTCGAGATCGTATCCACGATTGCTTTGGTCATCGGTCTGGTCGTGATTAACATCGTCAAGCCTGGTGTGGGCATGAACGTTGATCCTGCTTCACTGGATACCACTGGCATCAGTAAATATGTCGCTTCAGGTGAGTCACAATCGACTATCGACTTCCTGATGAACATCATTCCAAATACGGTTGTGGGCGCATTTGCGGAAGGCGAAATTCTGCAAGTTCTATTGTTCGCGATCATTTTTGGTTTCGCACTGCATAAGCTGGGTGATCAAGGCAAGCCAGTCCTGAAACTCATTGACCAGATTTCACATGTATTCTTCAACATCGTGAACATGGTGATGAAACTTGCTCCAATCGGTGCATTTGGTGCGATGGCATTTACAATTGGTAAATATGGTATTGGTTCTCTTGCTCAGCTGGCACAGTTGATCATTTGTTTCTATATCACCTGTGTACTATTTATTTTCATCGTATTGGGCTCAATTGCGCGTTTTGCTGGTTTCAGCATCATGAAGATGATCCGCCTGATTCGCGAAGAACTTCTGATTGTACTGGGGACGTCATCTTCAGAGTCAGTATTACCACGTATGTTGAAGAAACTGGAACTTGCCGGTGCCGAGAAGTCGGTAGTAGGTCTGGTGATTCCAACTGGTTACTCATTTAACCTGGATGGTACGTCGATTTACTTGACGATGGCTGCGATCTTCATTGCACAAGCGACCAATACGCAACTTGATTTGTCTCATCAAATTACCCTGCTTCTGGTACTTCTGATCTCATCTAAGGGTGCGGCAGGTGTGACTGGTTCAGGCTTTATTGTGATGGCGGCAACCTTGGCTGCCGTAGGTAATATTCCTGTTGCAGGTCTGGCCTTGATTCTCGGTATTGACCGTTTCATGTCTGAAGCTCGTGCCTTGACCAATCTGGTTGGTAACTCTTTGGCGACTTTAGTGGTTGCGAAATGGGTTGGCCAGTTAGATATGGACAAGCTGAACTATGCTTTAGCAAATCCTGCAGAAATTGATGAAAAAATGGCGCAAGAAGGAAATAACGCTCACTAAGTTTGAGTCTGTCTTTCGTGTCTAAAAGGGAAGCTTCGGCTTCCCTTTTTTATTGACTGTGAAGTTAGTAAAAAGATGAATGCCGGCACATGACAGGGAGCATGAAAGTCGATAGTCTGTGAAAAGGAAACTCAAATGATAAACAACAAGGACAATAGAATGCTTGCCTACGATGCCGATCTAGAATTATTCCGCGATAATTTTAAACGCTTTATGAACGAACATGTCGCACCATACTATGACCAGTGGGAACGTGAAGGTCTGATGCCGCGTTCAGTCTGGAATGCACTCGGTGAAAATGGCTTCTTGTGTGTCGATGTTCCGGAAGAATATGGTGGCTATGGGGTGCCGACCGATTATTCATTGATGTTGATCGAAGAATCTGCACGTGCCGGATACAGTGCCATTGCCACAGGTCTGTCTTGTCATTCCGATATTGCAGCACCGTATATCCTGCATATCGGTACCGAAGAACAGAAAAAATACTGGTTACCAAAAATGGTGACCGGTGAAGTGGTCGGTGCGATCGGTATGACCGAGCCAGGCGCAGGTTCAGATTTACAAGCCATGCGCACCAGCGCTATCTTGCAGGATGAATATTATCTGTTAAATGGCTCAAAAACCTTTATTTCCAATGGTCAGCATGCTGACTTGGTGGTGCTTGCCGTCAAAACTGATCCGCAAGCCCGCGCCAAAGGCGTTTCATTGCTGCTGGTTGATACTCATCTGGAAGGCTTTAAAAAAGGCACCAATCTGGACAAAATTGGCCTGCATGCTCAGGATACGTCTGAGCTGTTCTTCGACAATGTTAAAGTGCCAAAGGAGCAATTACTGGGTCAGCCGGGACAGGGATTTGCTTACCTGATGCAGGAATTGCCGCGTGAGCGTACCGCCATTGCTGCCACCGCTTTAGGCGCTATTCGTGGCTCTATTGATGTGACTACACAATATGTGAAAGAGCGTCAGGCTTTTGGTCAGGCCATCGGCCAATTCCAGAATACCCGTTTTGTGCTTGCGCAAGCGAAAATTGATGAATTGGCGACCGCAGCTTTTTATAACCAGAATCTTGAGCTTTATATGCAAGGGAAGCTGGATGTAGAAACTGCAGCAGCATTGAAAAGCTTTTCTACCGATATGCAGATGAAAATCGCGGACAATCTCCTGCAATTATTTGGGGGTTATGGCTATATGACTGAATATCCAATTTCACGTTTCTTCGTTGATGCGCGGATCCAGCGGATTTATGGGGGTACCAATGAAATCATGAAAGAGATCGTGGCACGCGGTCTGTTAGGACGTTAATAGCTCAACCATAAAAAAAGAGTCCCGAAGGACTCTTTTTTATAGGGGGAGAACATAGCCAAGATGGGAAATATTTTTTAAGACTTTATGATTTTAAGACATCCAAACATTCATGAATAAAAATGGGTAAATCATTGGGTAGACGCGATGAAATCAACTGATTATTGTCATTCACCAGTTCTGCATCATAATACGTGCCACCGGCACGTTGTACGCGACTGGCATGCGCGCGAATACTGGTAATAATTCGATTTTTTAGCACATCTGCTTCACATAGTAATAATGATGCATCACATAAACTAAAGATGGTTTTCTTGGCTTGATTAAAAGCCTGAATAAACTGCAGCACCCGGAGATCGGTAGATAAGGAAACTGCAGATTCACCGCCAGGAATCAGCAAGGCATCAAAATCATCAATACTGATTTGTTCGATGCCCCGGTCAATCGTCACTGCAGAACAGCCATGCAGACCATAGACCACGTTTCCTGCAATAAACTCAATATTACAGATGCTATGCTTTGCTTCAAGCAAGGCCGCAACGGGTTCAAGATATTCCTGATCTTCAAAATTATTCGTCAAAAGTACAGCTATTCTTTTTGGCATGACTGACACCCAAACGCTTGTTTTAAGTTAGACTATCTATGATTGGTTAAAAAATCGTCTCTGCTTTGTAATGGAGTAGTGATTTAATGTAAAAAATAAGTGAAATCAAAGAGAAGTCGATAAAAATGGTGTTGCAGAGTGTGCATTTTATTGTGAAATCTATCTTAGATATGAATGGTTCAAAAATGACGTTTGCAAAGCAATTATTTTAATTTTCTTATGCTTAAAACCGCTATATAGATTAAGAAATAGTGATATTTCATCTTCCTTAAAATCAGTTAATATGGACAGGCAAAGTTTACAATTTAATAATGTAAATCAAGCAGAAAAGCTGAAGTAAATGTTACTAGATATGACCAAAAGCGATAAACGGTTAAAATCAACTGTATGTTTTTAAGACTTAATCTACCAATGTCATATTGCGTAACATTTGAAAGCTCACTATTGTTATACTGAACAGATAAGGTTTATGAAGGGCGACAGAACAATGATCAACGACGATCAAAACACCACGACTTCTCTTGATTTGGTAAAAATTCGTGAAGATATCGATTCTGTTGATCAGCAAATTCAGCAATTGATTAACCGTCGGGCACGTTTGGCTGAAGCTGTGGCAAAAGCAAAGTTTGCCTCAGAAGAGAATCCGCTGTTTTACCGCCCAGAACGTGAAGCTCAGGTTTTGCGTAATGTCATGGAACGTAATGAAGGGCCATTGTCTGATACCACCATGGCGCGTCTGTTCCGTGAAATCATGTCGGCCTGTCTTGCACTTGAAGCTCCGCAAAGCATTGCTTTCCTTGGCCCAGTCGGGACTTATACCCATTCTGCGGTACTCAAGCACTTTGGTCATGATGCTGTGGTTCGTCCTTTACCGACCATTGATGAAGTTTTCCGTGACGTGGAAGCGGGCAGTGCCCATTATGGTCTGGTGCCGGTAGAAAATTCTTCTGAAGGCGTGGTCAACCATACTTTGGACTGTTTTAAAACATCGAACCTGAATGTAATTGGCGAAGTTGAATTACCGATTCACCATCAGTTCCTGATTTCTGAAAATACCCGTAAAGACAGCATCAAGCAGATTTATGCGCATCAGCAGACTTTGGCACAATGCCGTAAGTGGCTGGATGCCCATTATCCGGGTGTGGAACGTGTCGCTTTAAGCTCCAACGCAGAAGCAGCGCGCCGTATTCGTAATGAATGGCATTCTGCCGCGATTGCCTCTGAAATTGCCGCGAGCATTTATGATCTCGAAATCATGCATAGCAATATCGAGGACAATCCTGAAAATACCACACGCTTCTTGGTGATTGGTCGTGAAAAAGTGCCGCAAAGTGGTAATGACAAGACTTCATTACTGATTTCAGCACATGATCGTGCCGGGGCTTTGCTGGAAATTCTGGCGCCATTTGCCAAGCACAATAT
This sequence comes from Prolinoborus fasciculus, assembly GCF_056724605.1. The sequence continues at coordinate 23,280 of NZ_JBWZQN010000010.1, forward strand.
CAGTCTGACCAGTATTGAGACGCGTCCTGCACTTCCTGAAAAATGGGCTTATGTGTTCTTTATTGATCTTGAAGGCCATATTGAGCAGGAACACGTGAAAGCAGCCATTGAAGAAATTCGTCCTTTGGTCAAAGAAGTTCGCGTGCTCGGTTCATATCCTGCAGCTGTACTTTAAGTCAGCTATCCGTGGTCAGGGCGAGGATGCTGACCACTGTTTTATACCTAAAATTGGAAGTCTAAAATGTCGTTTGTTCCAGCCAATTCAGGCATCTCAAAATTAAAGCCATATCAACCGGGTAAGCCAATCAGTGAACTTGAGCGCGAGTTGGGGCTTACCGATATCGTCAAACTGGCTTCAAATGAAAACCCGCTAGGTTGTTCAGATAAAGTCAAAGAAGCGGTAGCTGCGGAAATTGCTGAAATTGGCCGTTATCCGGATGGTGGTGGTTTTATCCTGAAAGATCAGATCAAAACCCAGTTTGGTTTTAATCATGATCAGATTACCTTAGGGAATGGTTCAAACGACTTACTGGAAATGTTTGCCCGTGCATTCGTTTCAGAAAATGATTCGGTGGTGTATAGCCAGCATGCTTTTGCAGTTTATGCATTGGTAACTCAAGCCATTAATGCACAAGCGATCGAAGTACCAGCAAAAGGCTTCTCGCATGACTTGGAAGCAATGGCGGCTGCAATTCAAGACAATACCAAACTCGTCTTCATTGCAAACCCGAACAATCCAACTGGAACCTGGTTCGAAGAAGCTGAATTTGAAGCTTTCATGCAAAAAGTTCCTGCCAATGTGATTGTGGTTCTGGATGAAGCGTATGTTGAATATTTCCCGGAAAACTTCAACAGCTTGAAATTCCTTGCGCAATATCCAAACCTGATCGTTAGCCGTACTTTGTCGAAGTGTTATGGTTTGGCTGCACTACGTGTTGGTTTTGCTCTGGCTTCAGTTGAAGTGACAGATTACCTGAACCGTATTCGTCAACCATTTAATGTCAACCATCTTGCGATGGTGGCTGCGGTGGCTGCACTGAAAGATGAAGATTTTATCGCGCGTTCTCGTGAAGTGAATAAAGCCGGTATGGCGCAACTTGAGGCTGGCTTTAAGGCTTTGGGTCTTAACTATGTACCTTCACGTGCCAACTTTATTCTGGTAGATGTACAAGCAGACCCATCAGCAACCTTCAATGGTTTGCTTAAGCAAGGGGTGATTGTGCGTCCGGTCGGTATTTCTAATCACATTCGTGTATCGATTGGTACTGAAGCAGAAAATGCGAAATTCTTAAGCGCATTGGCTAAAGTACTCGGTTTAGAGGCAAAAGCTTAAACCATGTCGCAGCCACTGTTTGAAAAAGTTGCATTTATCGGGCTTGGACTGATTGGTTCAAGTCTGGCGCGTGTCATTCGAGCTGAGCATTTGGCCAATGACATTGTTGCATCGACACGTTCACAAAAGACTTTGGAAGATGCTAAATCTCTTGGCCTGATTTCCGAAGGCTATGCAGATCCTGTGGAAGCGGTCAAAGGTGCTGATCTGGTAGTGCTTGCATTACCGGTGCGTGCCACGCAAAAGGTGCTGGAAGCCATCAAGCCTTATTTATCTGCCAATACCATTATTACTGATGTGGGTAGTACCAAAGGTAATGTGGTCGATGCAGCGAAAGCGGTTTTTGGCGATGAACTGCCTGAAGGTTTTGTACCGGGCCATCCGATTGCAGGTGCCGAGCATACCGGGGTGCATGCAGGTAAAGTTGATTTATTTGCCAATCACAAGGTGATCTTGACGCCACTGCCAAGCAGTGCAGACTGGGCCGTCGATAAACTGATTCAGCTGTGGCAAGCGGCGAAAGCCGAAGTGATTTGTATGGATGTCGACAAGCACGATGAAGTGCTGGCGCATACCAGTCATCTTCCGCATCTCATGGCATTCAACTTGGTTGAGCAATTGGCCAAGCGTGAAGACAATTTAGATATATTTCGTTATGCTGCCGGTGGCTTCCGGGATTTCTCGCGAATTGCCGCTAGCGATCCACAAATGTGGCATGACATCTTTTTTGCCAACAAAAAAGCAGTTCTGAATGCTGTTGATGGCTTTGAACAGCAGCTCGCGATTATTCGCAAATTGATTGAAGATGAAGATTCCCACGCATTGATGGGCTTATTGGGTCATGCGCAGGCAGCTCGCCAGCATTTCAACCATATGCTCGCCAAGAAACCTTTCATGGAGAAAAATAAAGTGACACAACAATTTACCATTCAGCCGGGTGCCAAGAAATTTCAGGGTAAATTTACCGTGCCAGGTGACAAATCTGTGTCACATCGCTCGATCATGTTTGGTGCGATTGCAGAAGGTACCACACATGTGACCGGCTTTTTGGAAGGTGAGGATGCTCTAGCGACACTGCAAGCTTTCCGTGATATGGGAGTCAGCATTGAAGGCCCTAAAAATGGTGAAGTCACCATTCATGGTGTTGGCATGCAAGGCTTAAAAGCGCCGCAGTCTGCCATTTATATGGGCAACTCAGGCACTTCAATGCGTTTGCTGTCGGGTATGCTAGCAGCACAGAAATTTGATTCAGTCATGACTGGTGACGCATCTTTATCCAAGCGTCCAATGGAGCGTATTGCCAAGCCTTTACGTGAAATGGGTGCGCAAATTCAGACCACTGGTGAGCGAGGTACGCCACCTGTATCCATCACCGGCAACCAAAACCTGAAAGGGATTCAGTACGATTTGCCAATGGCCTCTGCTCAGGTGAAATCAGGGATTTTACTTGCAGGTCTATGGGCAGAAGGTGAAACTTCGGTGACTGAACCAGAACCAACACGCGACCATACTGAACGTATGCTACGTGCCTTTGGTTATGAAGTGAAAACCGAAGGTAATCGAATTTCACTGCAAGGTGGCGGAAAGCTGGTTGGAACCAATATTCAGGTGCCTTCAGATATTTCTTCTGCTGCTTTCTTTATGGTCGGTGCGGCCATTACTGAAAACTCGGATGTGACCCTTGAAGCAGTTGGCATTAACCCGACCCGTACTGGTGTGGTCGAAATCCTCAAGCAAATGGGTGCGGACATTACAGTTGAAAACGAGCGTATTGCAGGCGGTGAACCGATTGCCGATATTCGTATCCGTGGTACACGTACCTTAAAAGGCATTCATATGCCGGAAGATCAGGTGCCATTGGCAATTGATGAATTCCCGGCGCTATTCATTGCGGCTGCATGTGCCGAAGGTCAAACCATCCTGACCGGTGCTGCCGAGCTTCGCGTAAAAGAATCGGATCGTATTCAAGTGATGGCCGACGGTCTTCAAACCATGGGCATCGACTGTACCCCAACGGACGATGGCATCATCATTGAAGGTAAGGGCAAGTCTGGTGACTGGTCGCCAATCTTTACGGGTGGTGAAATTGAATCGCATCACGATCACCGTATCGCGATGAGTTTTTCGATTGCCGGTTTGCGTAATTCGGAGCAGATCAAGATTGTCGGAACCGAAACGGTCGCAACCAGTTTCCCGACCTTCACAGAATTGACCTCAATCGCAGGACTGCCAATTCAAGTATCAGAATAATTTTTAAAATTATGTGAAACAGCCAAGCTTTTGCTTGGCTGTTTTGTTTATATTGCTTATGCTAAACCCATATAAGAAAAAAGCCATTTGGAAGTAGCGATGCGAAAATTAAAATTCATGGCCAATACCCAGAGCCAAACACCACGGGATGGTCAAGAAACCCAGGAATATGTAGCACATTTACTTGCCGAAAAATTAGGTAAATACGGTTTTCAGACCTTAAGCCAAAGTGGTGCTCAGGTTGCCGTCAGCGTAGAAGAACATGCGCTGCCTTTATCAGTGAGTTGCGAAACCAGAGATGAACAAGGGCATCTGGTCTGTGAGATTGCCTCATATCCTGAAGAAGAACAGGACTGGCTGGATCGTATCACCGAAAGAAGTTTGCTTAATCAGCTTGCACAGGCAGTGGAAACCTCTCTAAAAGAGCAGGAACGCTTTAGCGAGTTTGAATGGAAGAGCTAATTCAACAGACTCAATCAGCTTTGCCTACACTGCAAAGTAAACGCTTGATCCTGAATTGTTTTAAATCAGCCGATGCCAAAGAAACTTATGCTTCAATTACGCCGAGTTTGACACGTTTTATGGCGTGGGACCCACCACAATCTGAACAGGGATTTGCAACAGTCTGGCAAAATTGGCTGGAAAATATGACTGATTATAAAGAATATGTATTTGTGATCCGTCATATTGAAACACAAGAATTTATTGGGCTATGTGGTTTGCATCGACTTCATGATGAAATACCTGAAGTCGGTATTTGGATTCGTGAAACTGCACATGGTCATCATTATGGACATGAGGTAGTGCATTGTGTTGTGGCTTATGCTTTCAATACATTAGGGATTCAAGTTTTAAGCTACCCGGTAGCAGAAGAAAACTGGGCTAGCCGTAAAATTGCAGAACGCTTGGGCGGAAAAATTATCCGCTACATCGATAAGCCTAAATATCGGGCTGTGATGTATGAAATTTTTGCAGAAGATTTTGTCTTTTAATAAAAAACCCATCATTTGATGGGTTTTTTTATTTAGCCAAGCGCTAAGTACCGGGTCATTGCGATCCGTAATTGCTTTAAATAGCCGGTAAAGAAATGGTTGGCACCAGGTAATACGGTCACTAAATGGCGTTGTGGCTTTGCCCATTCAATCATATCTGAGAGCAAAGTCACTTCATCGGCTTCACCGTGAATGAACAGAATGTCGCCTTTGATGGCTGGTGTCACATAATGACGAATACCAGCTACTGTTGCAGTCGGCAGACCACATAAAATGGTTTGCTTTGGTTGCAGTTCTACCGGTAAGGCTGCATAGCTTTTTGCCATGACATGCGCACCAAAACTAAAACCGCCTGCATAAAAAGGCAGGGCAATATGCTGGTTGCGAGCGAACCGAATGACTTCTAATACATCATCCGTCTCACCGAAGCCCTCGTCGTGTATACCTTCACTTTGACCAGAACCACGGAAACTTGGACGATACACAATACAGCCACGTTCCAGATACATTTGTGCCAGTAAAACCGGAACCTTATGTTGTGGTGTACCGCCTTGCAATGGATGGGGGTGACAAACTACCGCGAATCCTTTCACTTCACCCTGAGGATAATCCACAAAAACTTCAATCTGACCCGCAGGCCCTTGAAGAAAAATTTGCTCGGGCATATAAAAACCGATGATTAACAGGAGAATCGTGCATTTTAACGATTATGGTGAATAAAAACATGAATTGGAATTAAAATAAGCAGACTGATATAGTTTGATTAATCATTTTTTGACCAGGTTGCCATGCTCGCTTTAATTTCTCCAGCCAAAACTCTCGATTACGATACTCCATTACCGACTGACCAATTTACTCAAGCGAGATTATTAGAACATTCACAGGACTTGATCAACGTTTGTCGCACACTTTCTGCAACAGAAATTTCCAGCTTAATGAGTGTTAGTGAAAAAATTGCCACTTTAAATACCGCACGTTTTAATGACTGGCAACCGAATTTTAATTTAGCCAATGCCCGTCAGGCGATTTTTGCATTTAAAGGCGATGTCTATACAGGTCTGGATGCCTATAGTTTAAAACATGAAGATCTGCACTATGCACAAGACCGTTTACGCATGTTGTCTGGATTATATGGACTCTTACGTCCCTTGGATTTGATGATGCCGTACCGTCTGGAAATGGGAACCAAATTGGCCAATTCCCGCGGGCATAACCTATATGACTTCTGGGCACATCACATTACTGATCTGATTAATCAGGATCTAGCAGCAGCAAATTCTGAAATCCTGGTGAATATCGCCTCTGATGAATATTACAAATCAGTCAACGAGTGCAAAATTCAGGCAGACATTATCAAGCCGGTATTTCTGGATCAGAAAAATGGCAAATATAAAGTGATTAGTTTCTATGCCAAAAAAGCACGCGGTCTCATGGCACGTTTTATGATTGAAAATAAAATTGATTGTGTCGAAGAGTTGAAAGCTTTTAATAGCGATGGCTATTATTTCGATGCAGACAGTTCACTTAAGGGAGAACTGGTGTTCAAACGTGATGAACAACTGAGTGCATAAATGAGATGATTCCCAGTATTCAGCATGAGGATATATATGCCGGATATTGGGATGTCGTTATTATGGTTAGGTTCTTGAACTATGTACATGCATGTGATGTGAGTAGGGAATAATAGACAGCATCATGACAACTATAAAATCTGTAATTCTTGAATATCAGGTAGAGCTTCAAGGTAATTAAAAATAAAAAATATCGCTAAACATCTTGAAATCCCTAGCAAAATCTCCCTTATTTAGATCATTTTATTCTAAAAATTAAAGTTGAGCATTCTTGGAAAAGGCCGATAAAATAAATCGAAATAATTTCTATTGAATAGGTTAGATTTCATTTATCTCCATATCTTAATTTTGAATAAACTTCTTTTAGGTGGTTTAAAAAATATATTAAATTCAATTATTTAGTTTTTTTTAAAAGGATTTTTAATAGGATCGATTTTTTGAAAAAAGAATTATAAATTAATTAAGTATTAATAAATAAAACGACATAAAATTAATATTTAGAGGATAAATAAATGCCTTCTATCGGGTTAAATGTAAACTATGTCACAAGTTTGTTAGGTTTTTTGTTAGCATAATTGCATAGTGTTACAAAGCAGCATAATAAAAATGAAAATATATGCTATCCCTGTTTTTGCCTTAATGATCAGTTTATTAGGATTTTGTGTCCATAAACAGTCCGAAATCAGAAAATATGAAAAGATCCGTCATGTCTTGAACGATGGACGTGATTCAAGCAAATTGCTGGAATCCAATCGGCATCGACATTAAGCAGCTTGTACTACCTTCCTCCCGCCAATTGGGCTGGATTAGTAAAATTAAAAACATAATAAATATAATAAAATTTTTTAAATATTCACCTGGAATATATTAATTTCTAATAAAGTGTAAAATCAAATAAGCAATAAGAAATCAATGTGTTATAATTTGCCAACGATCAGGATGAAGCAGAATTCATCTTGTTAAGCATTTGATTTAAATCGAGAAAATAAAGCTGCATAAAGGTTATGCAGCTTTTTTGTTTAGATTTTTTTTGGGTTTTTATAGCATAGCCCTGGGGCTGTAAGCTGTTCCAACATTTTAACCCGTCAAATGGCTATGCTGGCATATTCGTTGCTAACACATCCTTAAAATTGATGAATTTTTTTATAAAATTTCATTTATTTGACGGCTTGCTTAAAGCATAAAGTTTACTCAATAGGGGCTAGGTCATGACGACTCCTAATCCATCTTCAGAAAGTATGCTTGAACGTCTGTTTAAACTGAGTGAAAACAAAACCAGTTTCCGTACAGAAGTTCTTGCCGGTGTGACAACATTCTTAACGATGTGTTACATCATTATTGTCAATCCGATGATTTTGTCCGAAACGGGGATGGATCATGGGGCTGTCTTTGTAGCAACCTGTCTTGCAGCCGCGATTGGCTGTTTAGTCATGGGCTTGATTGCAAATTATCCAATTGCACTTGCACCAGGCATGGGCTTGAATGCCTTCTTTACCTATTCCGTATGTTTGGGAATGGGTGTGCCTTGGCAAACAGCACTTGGGGCTGTGTTTATCTCCGGTCTTGTGTTTATTGCGATCAGCATATTCAAAATCCGTGAAGCCATTGTCAATGCGATTCCAATGTCGCTGAAACTGGCCATCGGTGGTGGTATTGGCTTATTCCTTGCGCTGATTGCTTTGAAAAATGCCGGCCTGATTGTGGATAATCCCGCTACATTGGTAGGTTTGGGTGATTTAAAACAACCATCGGTTTTACTTGCATTATTTGGTTTCCTTCTGGTTGTTGTGATGCATCACTTTAAAGTGCGTGGTGCGATCATCATCAGTATTTTGGTGTTAACCGGTATTTCAGCAGCATTGGGTCTGAGTGAATTTAAAGGTGTGGTTGGCGCAGTGCCATCGATTGCACCCACATTTATGCAAATGAGCTTTGAAGGTCTGTTCACTGCCAGTTTAATTGGCGTGATTTTTGTCTTCTTTCTGGTTGATCTGTTTGACTCAACCGGTACGCTCGTAGGTGTTTCACACCGTGCAGGCTTGTTGAAAGATGGCAAACTGCCGCGTTTGAAAAAAGCACTTTTTGCTGACTCTTCTGCAATTGTTGCAGGTGCAGCTTTAGGTACCTCATCGACTACACCATACATTGAATCTTCTGCAGGCGTAGCAGCCGGTGGCCGTACAGGTCTAACTGCCGTCGTAGTCGGTATCCTGTTTGTTGCCTGTTTGTTCCTGGCACCATTGGCACAGTCTGTACCAAGCTTTGCAACCGCGCCAGCGCTGTTATTTGTCGGTGTCTTAATGATTCAAGGTATCGTGCATATTGACTGGGAAGACATTACAGAAGCAGTCCCTGCATTTTTAACCATTGTATTTATGCCATTTACCTATTCGATTGCGGATGGTATTGCGATGGGCTTCATTAGCTATGCACTGATCAAATTGTTAACCGGTAAGGCATCAACTGTACCGTATATGGTCTGGATTGTTGCAGTACTATGGACGCTTAAATTCGCACTATTTGGCGGCTAATTTTTCTAGATTTGGAAAGGGTGTAAACTCAGTTTGCACCCTTTTTTTATTATTTTAGGTTTCATGAGGAGAAGCGATGAACCGTCTTGAGTTGATTCGAGCTTTGCCAAAAGCCGAGCTTCATGTTCATATTGAGGGCACTTTTGAGCCTGAGCTAATGTTTGCGATCGCTCAGCGTAATAAAATTGCCATCCCGTATAAATCTGTTGAAGAAGTTAAACAGGCCTATAACTTTCATAATCTTCAGTCCTTCCTGGATATTTATTATGCTGGTGCTACTGTATTGATTCATGAACAGGATTTTTATGATCTGGCCTGGGCGTATTTTGAGAAATGTGCTGAAGACCGGGTCGTGCATATTGAAATGTTCTTTGATCCACAGACCCATACCGATCGTGGCGTTGCTTTTGCAACCGTGATCAACGGCTTGCAAAAAGCCTGTGATGATGCCAAAACTAAACTTGGTATCAGTTCACATCTGATTATGTGCTTCTTGCGTCATTTAAGTGAAGATGCTGCATTTGCAACATTGGAACAGGCCTTACCTTATAAAGACCAGATTATTGCAGTCGGTTTGGACTCAAGTGAAGTCGGGCATCCACCTTCAAAGTTTGAACGTGTCTTTGCTAAAGCGCGTGAAGCAGGTTTCTTGGTTGTAGCACATGCAGGTGAGGAAGGCCCGGCAGCCTATGTCTGGGAAGCTTTAGATTTGCTGAAAGTAAATCGTATTGATCATGGTGTACGTTCGGAAGAGGATCCGGCGTTAATGCAGCGCCTGATCGCAGAAAAGATGCCACTGACGGTTTGCCCATTGTCAAACCTGAAACTCTGCGTCGTGGATGATATGCAGCAGCATAATATCCGTCGCCTCTTACAGCAAGGTGTGCATGTCACGGTCAATTCAGATGATCCATCTTATTTTGGTGGTTATATGAATGACAATTTTATTGCCATTGCTGAAGCACTGGATTTAAGCAACGAGGAATTGAAGCAGTTGGCCATCAACTCATTTGAAGCTTCTTTTATTACCGATGCTGATAAAGAGCAATGGATCAACCAGATCCGTGCCCTGGTTTAAGTTTTTAGATAACAGGCAGGGTACGCTCTGCCTTTGTTTTTTATAAATGGATATGAAGTTGAAACATGTAATTCTACTCATCAGTAGCGTGTTGATATCTGCCTGCTCAAATGCAGATATGACTTTGACACAGCGTACTTTAAAACCCGTGATTGAATACCAATGTGCAAAAGAATTGAAAGCATCTAAATTCTGGACTGCCTCGACCTATTTTATGCAGGACAAAAATAAAGCTGAACTTGAGCAAAATGTCTGTTCATGTGTAGGTGAGCATGCACTCAAGGATATTCCGGCAAGCACTTTACTGAAAGCGACTCTGGATGAAGAAGTAAAGTCAAAACTCACGCAACAGGCTATTGCAAACAGTCTGAAAGGCTGCATGACCGAGTTCTTAAAATAAAATCAGCTTTGCAATGAAAGCTGATTGAGTGTGGTTTTGCAGATTATTTTTTAGAAGATTTGGATTGTCGGGTCATGCTGTTGAGTACATGATCTTTATCGATAAAATGATGTTTCAGTGCTGCGAAAATATGTCCAACTAAAAGTAAGCCAACTGCCCAGGAAAGCCAGATATGCAGGGGTTTTACGATCGCGGTTACAGCCGGATTTTCTGAAATCAGTGCCGGCAGGTTAAATAAATATAGCACTGGTGCTGGATAGCCCAGACTCCAGCTATATAAACAGCCGGTGACAGGTAGGGCAATCAGCATAAAATACAAAGCCAGATGACCTGCATGTGCCAAAGTTTTCATCCGGGGTGACATAGTGTCCGGTAGTTCAGGGGCAGGGTGGGTATAACGCCAGAAAATTCGCACAACCAACAGGAAAATAATGGTGGTGGCGATATTTTTATGCAGGGTGATGACATCGCCTTTAAAGCTGCCATCGACTTCATAACTTAAAAAATTCCCACTATAAAAACCAATCAGCCAGGCCGCAATAAAGATAACTGCCATGATCCAGTGCAACCATTGTACCGTGCGCGTGTAATATTGTACTTTTTCCATGTGATTTTCGATTGCCCTCAAAGATGGATGCACCTTAGCAAAGGGCGAATCAGCCCAGCAATTCCAAATCTGCAACGCTATGGTGGCTTTCATGCAACATCCATTGAAATGGCTGGGTGCAGATTAAACATTCAGGATGATTTATAGATTTCTTATTCAGGTGAATTTCGGCACAATAGCGTCACGCTTCATATATGAATAAACAAGGAACAGATCTGTGAAAAAATTATTGGCTGCACTTGCTCCGCTTACTTTGGTTTTATCGGCTTGTGCAACAACAGGCAGCCCTGAAACGCAAACCACGACTCAACAGCTGGGTGGGGCTGCGCTTAAAATCGCGATCAATGCAAAATGTACGACTGAGCTGAATAATATTCCAGCATGGCAAACAGCTACACGTCTAATGACTACGACCCAAAAGCAGAATATCCAGACTGAAATTTGTGGCTGTGTCAGCGAAAAAGCACCCCAAAGCGTAACAGCGGTAGATTTGGCGACTGCAGCGATTGACCCGGCAGCACGTGCGACGATTGTCGGCAATGTGGTTGCAAAAACCATTAACGCTTGTGTAGCTGAAGCTGTAAACTAAGCCAAGATTAAATTGAAATAGGCTGACTGGTTCAGCCTATTTTTTATGGAAAAATAGACATGAAGATTGCTGGTGTAGATGAAGCAGGGCGTGGGCCATTAGTGGGTTCGGTGGTCGCTGCGGCAGTTATTTTGGATCCGAACAACCCGATTGAGGGTTTAAATGATTCTAAAAAACTCACTGAAAAGAAGCGTGAAAAACTTTTTATCGAGATTCAGGAAAAAGCGCTGGCATGGGCCATTGCTGAGGCTTCTGCGGCAGAGATTGATGAACATAATATTTTGCAAGCTTCTTTGCTGGCCATGCGCCGTGCTGTAGAAGCTTTGCCAGTTCAGCCTGAGCATGTATTGGTCGATGGCAACAAGATTCCACAGGGCCTTGCTATGAGCTGTGATGCCGTGGTGGGTGGTGATGCACTGCATGCTGAAATTTCAGCAGCCAGTATTCTGGCGAAAGTAACCCGTGATCATCAGATGATCGAGATGGACCAGAAGCATCCGCAATTTGGCTTTGCCAAGCACAAGGGTTATCCGACCAAGGCACATTTTGAAGCGATTGCCTTACATGGCGTGATTGATGAGCATCGTCGCAGTTTTGGGCCGGTAAAAAAGGTGATTGCAGCATTACAGCAGGGTGCAGAACTTTAAGTTTTATTTTAAATTATCTAAGTATTTAATATTTTTGTATAAAATTTAGACAAATTTAAAGCGGCTCAAAAGCCGCTTTATTCTTCGCACAAACATTAACGGTTAAAGTTATTTTGTGTCTGGCTATCGTCTTCATAAGAAGGTTGGTAATCTTGATCGATATGTTGAAGATGTTCATGCATTGCACGTTCATGCTGGATACGCTGGTAAATCTCTTCACGGTGCACAGAGACTTCTTTCGGAGCATTTACCCCGATACGAACCTGGTTACCTTTTACACCAAGCACAGTCACACTGACTTGATCACCAATCATTAAAGTTTCCCCGACGCGTCGAGTCAGAATCAGCATGTTTTTCTCCTTGCAAAATGCAAAACCTGCAATCTATTGAATGTAAAACAAAAAGCACAACCAAAAATTACAAAATAAGATCTGGATAGAAATTCTGTCATCTGGGTGAAAGATTTTAATCTATCTCAGCTGGTTAAAAATCCTCAGGCTTAATATAACAGAGCCACTATAAAAAAAACTATAGTGGCTCTGCATTTTTGTAGACTTTTATAAAATACTGTCAAACAATGACAATATTCTGTCTTAACGCTTAAGCACGTGCGCTAGATTCGCCTTGTTCACGGTCTAAACCGAATGCGGTATGCAATGAACGAACCGCAAGTTCAAGATAATTTTCTTCAATGATCACAGAAATCTTGATTTCAGACGTCGAGATCATCAGGATGTTAATACCTTCATCTGCCAATGCTGTAAACATTTTGCTCGCTACACCGGCATGTGAACGCATACCGACACCTACGATCGATACTTTTACGATATCTGAACGAGTCGCAACTTCACGTGCACCAATTTCTTGAGCAGTTGCTTCAAGAATGGCTTTGGCTTTATTTAATTCGCCACGGTTCACAGTAAAAGTGAAATCAGTTGTACCATCTTCTTCAACGTTCTGGATAATCATATCCACTTCAACATTGGCATCACCAATCGGGCACAAAATTTTAGAAGCAATACCCGGTTCGTCAGGCACGCCTAAAATAGTTAATTTTGCTTCGTCACGGTTAAATGCGATACCGGAGATAATTGGCTGTTCCATATTGTCTTCCAATTCAGTCGTAATAAGTGTACCAACGTTTTGCTTAAACTCTTCGTCGAATGCGCCATCGTTGTCATTGTCGAAACTTGATAATACGCGTAAAGGCACCTGGTATTTACCAGCAAATTCAACTGAACGAATTTGCAGGACTTTAGAACCGAGTGACGCCATCTCAAGCATTTCTTCAAATGAAATACGATCAACTTTTTTTGCTTTTGGTGCAACACGTGGATCGGTGGTATATACACCGTCAACGTCGGTATAAATCTGGCATTCATCTGCTTTGAGGGCGGCAGCAATTGCAACACCTGAAGTATCAGAACCGCCACGCCCTAAAGTGGTGGTATTGCCATGTTCATCAAAACCCTGGAAACCGGCAACGACAAGTACGCGGCCTGCATCCAGATTTGAGTTTAGGACTTCAGTATCAATGGATTCGATACGTGCCTTATTGAATGAGCTGTCGGTTTTCATGCCAACCTGGCGACCTGTTAGTGATTTTGCTTCAACTCCAATTGAGTTCAGCGCCATTGCTAACATAGAAATCGTAACCTGTTCACCCGTAGATACCATTTGGTCTAGTTCACGTGGGTCAGGGGTTTCGGTAATGGCCTTCGCTAAAGCAAGCAGACGATTGGTTTCGCCACTCATTGCTGATACCACTACCACTACCTTGTGGCCGTGGTCATGCCAGCGCTTTACACGACGAGCAACATTTAAAATGCGCTCGGGAGTACCCATAGAGGTACCGCCATATTTTTGAACGATTAATGCCATAGTTGTTCCATATAAGCCATGACCCTGATGTACCCATCAGGGTCAGTTACACAAAATTGAAGTTTTATTTTGCTGCAAGCCAGGCAGTTAAATCTGCCATCACTGGAGCAAACTTCTCGTTAAGTGGCGCGCCACCTTGTGCCAAGTCAGGTTTACCACCACCTTTACCACCTAGCTCATTCGCTAAATGTTTGATGATGTCACCTGCTTTAATAGAAGCAGTAAAGTCTTTTGCCACAGATGCGATCAAGCTCACCTTGTCACCCTCTACACCTGCAAGAACAATCACTGCATTTTCTAATTTTGATTTCACACCGTCGTGCAGGTTGCGAAGTGCTTTCGCATCCATGTTTTCAACAGTTGTAATCAAGGTTGCACGACCTGCAATGCTTTGAACTTGGCTTAGAAGTTCACCGGCTTGCAGGCTAGCAAGTTTTTGATTGAGTTGTTCGATCTGTTTCTGCAAGCTCGATGCAGTATCAACCAACGCTTCAACTTTTTCTAAAGTCTGGTCTTTTTGTGCTTTGAGCAAACCGTTAATCATATTGATATCGCGATCGGCTTTTTGCGCAACTTCAACTGCTTTAGTGCCTGTTACTGCTTCAATACGACGTACACCGGCTGCCACACCACCTTCAGAGGTGATTTTGAACAGACCGATATCACCGGTACGTTTTACGTGAATACCACCGCAAAGTTCGATTGAGAAGTTTTTCTCTTCAATCACTGAACCCATAGACAGTACACGTACTTCGTCACCGTATTTCTCGCCAAACAGCATCATCGCGCCTTTAGCTTTCGCAGACTCGATATCCAGAAGTTCAGTAGACACCGCAGTATTGGCAATCACTTCAGCATTGACCAAACGTTCAATTTCTTGCAGCTGTTCAAAGCTTACAGGTTGGTCATTGGCAAAGTCAAAACGTAACACATCAGATGCAACCAATGAACCTTTTTGCTGTACATGTGAACCTAAAATTTGACGTAACGCAGCATGTAGCAGGTGAGTCGCAGAGTGGTTGCGCGCAGTTGCTGCACGAATATCTGCTTTTACTGTTGCTTCTACATTTTGAGTAACTTTCAAGTTACCCATCGTCACGATACCTTGGTGTACAAATGCGCCACCAGATTTTTTGGTATCTTGAACTTCGAAAATACCAGTATCGTTTTTAAAGATACCTGTATCACCGATTTGACCGCCGCTTTCTGCGTAGAAAGGTGTTTGGTTGAGTACGATCAGTGCTTCATCGCCTTCAAACACTTCATCAACTTGCTCGCCATCTTTGTAGATTGCGATGATTTGACCTTCACCTGCAGTTGCGTCATAACCATCAAACTGAGTTTCGCCTTCAACTTTAACTACGCTGTTGTAGTCGATCGCGAATTTACCTGCATCACGTGCGCGTTGACGCTGTGCAGCCATTTCAGTTTCGAAACCAGCTTCATCAATAGTTAAGTCACGTTCACGTGCGATATCTGCAGTCAAGTCTGTCGGGAAGCCGTAAGTGTCGTAAAGTTTAAATACTACTTCACCCGGAATCACAGAACCTTTTAACTGTGCCAATTCACCTTCAAGCAATTTCAAACCTTGCTCAAGTGTTTTGGCAAATTGTTCTTCTTCTTTAAGAAGTTGTGCTTCGATACGTGCTTGTTGAGCAGCAAGTTCAGGGTATGCATCGCCCATCACTTCGATCAGTGGCTTCAACATTTTGTGGAAGAACGAACCTGTTGCGCCTAATTTGTTACCATGACGTACTGCACGACGGATAATACGACGTAGTACATAACCACGGCCTTCATTCGATGGATTTACGCCATCAGCGATCAAGAATGAACATGAACGTGCATGGTCCGCAACGACTTTCAATGAAGCAGGATACTGAACTGGTGTCCCTTTCTCAGCAGCTTCAGCTTCAAGTGCTGTAGTGTTCAAACCAATGATTTCAGCCGCAGCTTTAAGTAAATGCTGGAACAGGTCGATTTCGTAGTTTGAGTTGACGTGCTGTAAAACGGCAGAAATACGCTCCAAACCCATACCTGTATCCACAGAAGGCGCTGGAAGAGGGTGTAATACACCATCCGCAGTACGGTTGAACTGCATGAAAACGTTGTTCCAGATTTCAATGAAGCGGTCACCATCTTCTTCAGGCGTGCCTGGCAGGCCACCCCAGATATGCTCACCGTGGTCAAAGAAGATTTCAGAACATGGACCACATGGACCGGTATCGCCCATTGCCCAGAAGTTATCTGATGCGTATTGACCGCCTTTGTTATCGCCAATGCGGATAATGCGAGAAGCGTCTAGACCGATTTCTTTGTTCCAGATGTCAAAGGCTTCATCATCGGTGTGGTAAACGGTTGCATAGAGTTTATCTTTAGGAAGACCAAGCCATTCTTCGTTAGTCAAAAAGTCCCAGGCAAATTTGATCGCATCACGTTTGAAGTAATCACCAAATGAGAAGTTACCCAACATTTCAAAGAAAGTGTGGTGACGTGCTGTATAACCCACATTGTCTAAGTCATTGTGCTTACCACCTGCGCGTACGCATTTTTGTGATGACACTGCACGTACATAATCGCGTTTTTCTAGACCTAAGAAGCAATCTTTAAACTGGTTCATACCAGCATTGGTGAACAGCAAAGTTGGGTCATTGGCAGGTACTAGAGAACTCGACGCGACACGTGTATGCCCTTGCGATTCAAAGTAACGCAAAAATGCTTCACGAATTTCAGCTGATGTCATAAAACGAGTACTCACAACCAAGTCACTCCATAATTTCCGATTTGGCTAAAACACCACAGTCTGACAAGCATACAAGAGCTCTGCTGCAATGCGGGGCTTAAAAATTTAAAACGCCAAATTATAACGGAAAAAGCAGTATGCACCAATCATTTTAAAACCAATTGCGAAGGATTTATTTACTCAGGTTTTTCGCTGAATAATTAAATTGAATTTTCCCACAGTAGAATTCGTGGATATCCATCACATTAAAAATAACTGGAATTTTAAATGACCCAGATACAGACGGATGGATCAGAAATAAAATAATCGAAAATCAGTATTTTCACTGAAGTTTTTTAATGTACGGCGCCAGAAATCCTTTAACATAGAAGAGTTTTAAAATAGGCATATAAAAGGTCGAGTCATGCAACGAGTGGCAATCAATGGATTTGGGCGTATTGGACGGAATGTACTGCGTGCATGGTTTGAAAACCCGAAAGATTTTAATTTTGAAATCGTTGCCATTAACGATATTGCCGATGTTGAAACCCTGATTCACCTGTTTAAATATGACTCGACCCATGGCCGTTTTCCGGGGCAGGTGGATCTCAGCTATGATACTGAACATATCTATATGCATATCAGCTATCAAGATGCTGCATTAAAAGTACAGGTTTTGTGTGAGTCGCAGCCGGCTAAGTTGCCTTGGCAAAACTTGGCGGTAGATGTAGTGCTTGAATGTACTGGACTGTTCCGTTCTCGTGAAGCCGCGACCCAGCATATTGGAGCAGGGGCGAAACGTGTGATTATCGGCGCAGCACCTTTTGATACGGTCGATGCCGCGATTGTCTATGGTGTCAATCATCATGAAGTCAAAGCATCGGACCAGATCATTTCCAGTGTTTCTTGTACTACACAGGCTTTGGTGCCACTGGTCAAAATTGTCGATGATGCTTTTGGCATCACTAGCGCCCTGATGACTGAAATCCATGCTGTAACGGCGGATCAGTCGGTACTGGATCATGCGCATCGTGATT
This sequence comes from Prolinoborus fasciculus, assembly GCF_056724605.1. Next base: position 40,918 of record NZ_JBWZQN010000010.1, read on the forward strand.
TGCGTCGTGCACGTGCTTCAGGCCATAACATCATTCCTACGACTTCGAGCGCACTCGGTGCCTTAAAGCGTGTCATGCCAAAAATGGAAGATCGTATTGATGGTTATTCAATTCGGGTGCCGACCATTAATGTGGCCGCGATTGATTTAACGTTTGTCTCCCAGTCGCCGATTACCGATCACAAGCTGAATGAAGTGCTGATCAAGGCTGCCCAGCAGGATTTTGCGGAAATTATGGCCGTGACAGATGAGCCATTGGTATCGAGTGATTTTAATCATTCCCCATATTCATTGATTGTGGATTTGACCCAGACTCTAGTCGTTGGGCATCAAGCCAAAGTCTTTGCCTGGTACGATAACGAGTGGGGCTATGCCAACCGTCTGCTGGATTTATGTGAATCATTTCATTAAGTTCGGGTTATCTAAACCTCAAAAGCACCGAGATACGGTGCTTTTTTCTTGCCTGTAAATATTCTGCAAGCCATGTTTTAAGAGAATTTGCCGGTAATTGATCGAAAATCAGGAATTGAGGCTGAATTATTTACGTTATCTGCAGCATTTTTCGTTAAGATAAAGACAATAAAATGAAATAAGAGCAAGCACATGATGGTGGTTTGGGGATTTATTATACTGCTGACTTTGGCGGTAATTTTTCTGATCTGGCTGCAGTTTAATCAGAGTGATGAGCCACGTAGCGTGGAAGGCGTGCCAGTCGAAGAAAAAATCGTGCATCTGGAAGAAAATTTAAAAAAGACCCTGGAAATCATGCAGGATCTAGCCAAAAAAATGCATGTGCAGCAGGAAGTGCTGGATCAGACCACAGCCAAACTTCAGCAGGTTGAATTGCAAAATGCCGAACTGGTCAGTTTGCTGACCAAAGTGGTTGATCCACAGAAATAAACAAAACCCCTTTAGAGATCATTTAAAGGGGTTTTTCTAGCGTTAGATTATTAAAATTCTTAAAATTGCAGCAGAAACCATACTGATGGCGACGGTCGGTAATAATCCAAAACGTGTAGCGGCAAATAGCGTTAAAGCCAAGGCGATCAGGTCTGCAGGATGGTCGCGTACAAAATAGGGTGCAATCACTGAAATCAGCACGCAGCCGGGGACTACTTCCAGAATTTTTCGCTGGCGCTGTGTTAGTGTTTTATTTTTTAACAAGACATAGCCCAAGATCCGGGTTAAATAAGTGGTCGCAGCAATCAGAATAATGGCCACCAAGGTGCTCATCTGGATCATGTTTGATCCTCTTGAATCAGGAAAAATGCCGAAGCGATTCCAGACAAGGCGCCAATCGGTACATACCAGCCCGCAGGTAAATATAAATAAGCCAAAGCCGCACAGACTAAACTGACCAGCCATGGCCGGGCAGCCTCAAAACCTTTCCACATACTTCTCAGTAACACCAGAAATACAGCAGGAAAGGCCATATCGAAACCAAAACGGTTGATGTCACCTAATACAGGTCCAAGCATGGCGCCGAGTGTGGTAAATCCGACCCACATCAAGTACAGGCAAAAACACAGGCCAGCATAATAAGGCATGCTAAACGCAGCACGATAACCCAAGTGCGCCTGTTTCCTTTGTGCATCAGCTAGACCGAGCGCCCAGCTTTCATCGACCATAAAAAATAGCGCCGGAAAAACTTTACGATTCGGGAGATGCTTTAAATACGGCACCAAACTGGCACCCATCAACAGATGCCGGCTATTTACCAGAAAGGTAATGAACATCAGCATGAGTAAATTTGGCGGACTGCTCCAGACTTCCAAAATGGCAAACTCAGAACCACCGGCAAAGTTCAGACCTGTCAGTAACGGCACTTCGAGCAAGCTGAAATTCTTCTGTACCGCCGTCGCACCCAACACCAGCGCAAAGGGAATAATCCCTAAAAGCATGGGGATAGAATCTTTCATGCCACGTTGAAATTCGCTGAAATCGGTAGGAACAACCACCGCTGCGGTGCTTTGTCTAAACAAAAGCATGGAAATGACCTGGGTACTGCAAAACTAAACCATATTTTATGGCGATATTCAGGCTATTTGCTATTGTAATGAAAGATATTTGAGTTTTATTTGAAATTAAATTGCGCTAAATTAAATTTAAAGGGTTTTAAATGCCAAAGTATAAATATGGATCAAATAGATAAACGCATTTTGCATGAGCTGCAAAAGAATGGAAAACTACAAAATAATGAACTGGCTCAATTAATTGGCTTGTCACCGTCACCCTGTTTAAGACGGGTGAAACAGCTGGAAGATGATGGTGTGATTGAGCAATATGTCGCGCTGCTGAATCCGCAAAAGGTCAATTTGGCGATGAGTGTGTTTGCACGTGTCTGGCTCAAGTCTCAAGAAGCTGCCGTGGTCGACCAATTTGTCGAAGCGATCAAGGAAATGCCAGAAGTGGTTGAATGCCAGCTAATGGCGGGCGATTGTGATTTCTTTTTAAGAATTGTGGTGGCTGATCTGGATGCCTATCGTAAATTTCAGATTCATCATTTAACCCAAATTCCCTGCATTCAAAGCGTAAAAACTGAAATTCCATTGCAAACGGTTAAAAGCACGACTGCATTGCCTTTGGTTTAATACCGGATTTTTTCATGCTATTTGTTTTGAATGTGCATTAAAACGCTGATAGTTGACACTATTGTTGTTGATTTCATCAGGTAGCGAAAATTATAAAATTTGCGATGCACAGCCAAAACTATCGTGCTAGACTAGGAGAAATCGGGTGTGCTCCCGATTTTTTTATGCGGATTCGTTCCGCGCTGACAAGAATTTAGGTTTACAACATGCCCATTTCAGAGACATGGTTATTACCTGATGGTGTAGCTGATGTATTACCAGAACAAGCGCAAGTTATTGAAAGTCTGCGCCGTAAATCACTGGATTTCCTTGCATCTCGAGGTTATCAGCTGGTGTACACGCCATTCATTGAATACATCGAATCTCTATCTTCTCTCTCAGAATCGAATCAAGATTTAGACTTAGCCACTTTTAAGGTAATCGATCAGCTTTCTGGTCGTTTGCTTGGTGTGCGTGCCGATATGACACCACAAGTGGCTCGTATTGATGCGCATGTACATCCAGTGGAAGGTGTGGCACGTTACTGCTATGCAGGAACCGTTCTGCATACCAAGCCTCGCGGTTTTAATACCTCGCGCGCGCCACTACAGTTAGGTGCGGAGCTCTTTGGTTCAGACAGCATCGATGCCGATGTGGAAATGGTCGATTTGATGATCAGTCTGATTCAGGAGACAGGTCTGGCAGATGGTATCCATCTGGACTTAGGTCATGTCGGTTTATTCCGCAGTCTGGTGGCTCAAGCAGGCTTGAACAAAGTCGCTGAACAGCAATTATCTGATTTATACCAACGCAAGGCTTTGCCAGAATTAGAAGAATTCACGGCAGACCTGAAATTTGGTCAGGATTTTTATGCCCTTGGACGCTATGCCAGCGACCTGGATGCATTACAAGCGCATTTAAGTGCTGAAGTGTTGGCAAATCCAGCATTTACGCAGGCTTTTAATGTCTTGCAAACCACCAAAGACGAAGTTCAAACCCGTTGGCCAAACTTGAGTATTGGTATTGATGTGGTTGAATTACGTTCATACCATTATCATACTGGCTTGATGTATGCAGTTTATGCACCGAACCGTGCAGCTGCACTGGCACAAGGTGGCCGTTATGATGGCATTGGTGAACATTTTGGCCGTGCGCGTCCGGCAACCGGTTTCTCTTGTGACTTATATGCTTTAAGCGCAGGCCAGTTTGATGCGGTACAGGTCGTGGTTGCACCTAAAGGCACTGATGCAGAACTTCTGAATGCAATTCAGAATATTCGTGCACAAGGCTTAAGTGTAATTCAGTTACTGGGTAATGATGATTTAAACTCGATTCCATATGCGACGCACCAGCTGGTGAATGCAAATGGTGAGTGGACAGTCAAAACGATTTAACTGCTTGGCTCAGTGTTCATGTCGCTGAGCGGGGCTTTCAACTTTAACAGCATGATGTAATGAGGCTATTATGGGCAAGAATGTTGTGGTACTTGGTACCCAATGGGGCGACGAAGGTAAAGGTAAAATCGTCGACCTGCTCACAGATCAAGCGGCAGCGGTAGTTCGTTATCAAGGCGGACATAACGCAGGTCACACTCTTGTGGTTGGTGGTAAGAAAACTGTCTTACACCTCATTCCATCAGGTATTTTACGTGAAAACGTATTGTGCTTAATTGGTAACGGTGTTGTTCTTTCTCCTGAAGCGCTCATCAAAGAGATGGACATTCTTGAAAAAGAAGGCGTTCCTGTTAAAGAACGTTTACGCATTTCTCCTAACTGTCCATTGATTCTTCCGAACCACATCGCACTTGATCAGGCGCGTGAGAAAAAACGTGGTAATGCGAAGATTGGTACGACAGGTCGTGGTATCGGTCCTGCATACGAAGACAAAGTAGCGCGTCGTGCAGTACGTGTTGCTGACCTAGTACGTGGTGGTGAACATCTTACTGCTCAGTTAACTGAACTTCTGGACTACCATAACTTCCAGCTGACTGAATACTACGGTGTTGAAGCAGTTAAATTGGAAGATGTGCTGGCACTTTGCGACGAATGGCGTAAAGTTGTTGCGCCACTGGTTGTGGATGTGACCACTGAATTGCATAACTACCGTAAAAACGGTGACAACATCATGTTCGAAGGCGCGCAAGGTTCACTTCTTGACGTTGACCACGGTACATATCCGTATGTGACTTCTTCGAATACCACTGCTGGTGGCGTAAGCTCTGGTTCAGGTCTGGGTCCTTTGCATCTTGACTATGTACTGGGTATTACCAAAGCGTATACAACGCGTGTAGGTGCAGGTCCATTCCCAACTGAGTTGGTGTATGACGCTGCAAATGACACGGGTGATGCGATTGGTAAACACCTCGGTACGATTGGTAATGAATTTGGTGCCTCTACTGGCCGTCAACGTCGTTGTGGCTGGTTCGATGCTGAAATCCTACGCCGTTCAGTTGATGTAAACTCACTTTCTGGTATTTGCCTGACTAAACTTGACGTTCTTGACGGTTTAGAAGAAGTGAAAATCTGTGTGGGTTATGAAGCTGCAGATTCTGGTTGTGTCGGTTCTTCTGATGCGCTTGCATTCGAAACTTTAAAACCGATTTACGAAACTATGCCAGGCTGGTCTGAGTCAACTTTCGGTGCGAAATCACTGGATCAATTGCCAGAAGCTGCATTGAACTATGTAAAACGTCTTGAGCAATTGATTGAATGTCCAATCGACATCATTTCAACAGGTCCAGACCGTGAAGAAACGATTGTTCTTCGCCACCCGTTTGATGCTTAATCTTCATTTGATTAAAGCTTGAATGATAAAAACCCATTTCCGGATGGGTTTTTTTATATCCTGAATTTATGCAGCTATTTCAAGACTAAAGTTGCATCGGTAATACCACGTGATGTGCTTTAACATAGCGGTATATAAAGAAAGAAAAATGAGCAGCAGGATGCAAAAAAATATATCGGCGACCATGTTTTATTCATTGTTATTCGCGATGGGCGGGGCGCCAACAATGGCCATGATGATTATTCGTGCGCAAACCCAAAACCCCGAAGTGATTTATGCGGTGCTGATTGGTCTGAGTGTCATTATTGCATGTATATTAGTGCCTATTATTTTATTGCAAAATGCTTTTTTATATTTCAAACGTAAAGACGAAGTGCTTGAACAGAAAATCAAACCACTGAGTCAGGTTTACTTGGGCCTCAATATTATTTGTCTGATTTATTGGTTGGCGATACAGTATTTGGCTTAAAAATTACATAATTTATAAGAAGATGAATGAATTAAGCGTTTAGCTGCTGCGCGCTTTCACTTATAATTTTTACAATGTAAATTGCCCTTGAGCTAAGGCGGAGTAAATTATAATGAAGAATAAACTTTTATTGAGTATGGCGGCTGCTACAGTCGTAACATTATCAGGTTGTACCACCATTGCCGATATGGCAGGGGCAGATACTGCGACCTTAAATGCATCTGCGAGCCAAAGCTATAATGCCATGGTCAATGATGCGAAGAACAAAGGTCAACTGGATACCAGTTCAGCGACCTATAAACGGATTAATAATGTATTTAACCGTTTGAAACCGGTTGCTAACCAGATGAATCAAACCGGTACGGCATTCCAGTGGCAATTGGCTGTGCTCAAATCTGACCAGGTTAACGCCTTTGTTGCGCCAGGTGGTAAGGTTGTATTCTATACGGGTATCGTGAATAAACTGAATCTGACCGATGCTGAAATTGCAGCGATTATGGGTCATGAAATGGTGCATGCTTTAGAAGAGCATTCTAAGCAGAAAATCGGTGCTCAGGCCCTGACTGATCTGGCCTTGGGTATTGGCTTAAATGCAGCAGGTGTGGGTCAAGGTGGTGCTGCAGCCGCACAATTGGGTAGTCAAATCGGGATTGGCTTGCCATACTCGCGTAATCTGGAAAGCCGTGCTGACCAAGGCGGTTTAATGCTGATGGCGCGCGCAGGTTATAACCCAAATGCAGCCATTACCTTGTGGGAAAAAATGAACAAACTCGGTGGCGGCAGTGGTGCAACCTTCCTGTCTACGCATCCATCGAATAGCCAGCGTATTGGGCAAATGCGTCAACAGTTGCCAGCAGCTATGCAGATTTATAACCAAAACAAATAATCCAGTGATCATCCTCTGAAAGGAGATCTTGATCGGATTGAAAAGGCAGGGCAATGGCTCTGCTTTTTTTATAGCTAATTGGATGGTTAATATTCTGCGGGCTATTTTCAGGCAATAAAAAAGGCAAAGTCTGACTTTGCCTTTTTTCACTCAAGATCAGAAGATCTTAGTGCTGGTGACCGCCTACACCGTGTACGTGGCCGTGATCTAATTCTTCTTGAGAAGCTTCACGAACAGATACGATTTCAACTTCGAAAGTCAGGTCTTGACCAGCAAGTGGGAAGTTAGCATCAACAACAACATTGTCGCCTTCAACTGCTTTAACAGTTACGATTTGCACGCCGTCATCAGTTTGAGCTTGGAACTGCATACCTGCCTGAATGTTGTCTACGCCTTGGAACATTTGCGCAGGAACTTCTTGAACTAGGTCAGGGTTGTATTCGCCATAACCTTCAGCAGCAGGAACGTTTACAGTGAATTTTTCACCTACAGTTTTGCCTTCTAACGCATTTTCTAAACCTGGGATGATGTTACCTGCACCGTGCAAATAGGCAAGTGGTTCACCTTGAGATTGGTCGAGAGTTTCACCCTCTGCGTTAGTCAATGTGTAGTGGAAAGAAACCACGAGGTTATTTGCAATAGCAGTCATGTTAATTGATCCATTCAATTTTTTAAGGGTACATCATAAAGTGAAATTGCATTTTTGTAGACTAAAATTAGCAAAAAAACGCAATTTGACAATTTTGTTGACGATTTTTTCATTGATTGGGCCAAATTCTGGAATTTCAATGCAATTTCAGCTTTGGAGAAATTTTTCGTGTAACAAAATCTTTTGCGGTGAGAATGCCAGCATGCGCATAACCATGAATGGTCGCCTGATGAATTCGATATAAAGAAACATACATCGATTTGGCAACAAAGCCTTGCACATTGACCTGACCGAGCAACTCGCCGACGGCTTTATTCTGGCTTAAGGAAATCAGTGAACCTTTGTCAGAAAATTTAAACATCGGTAAATAACTTTCTTCATTGACACGTGCTTTCAAGGCATTGGCCAGGAAATTGGCCTGTTGGCTAGCCACTTGTGCGCGTGGACCCAAGACCGGTTCATCTGCAGCAGGCTGGCAGTGAGCACAATCACCAAAAGCAAAAATGTCTGGATCAGATTTGGTTTGCAGGGTGGAGAAGACTTTCAAGCGGTGAATATTGTCCTTTTCCATATCTTGCAGTTGTGCCAAGACTTCAGGTGCTTTGATACCTGCGGCCCAGACTTTAATCTCGGCATCCAGACTTGAGCCATCTGCAAAATAAATTTTGTCTTCATCTACCTTGGCCACACGATGACTGGTAAGGACTTCAATACCGAATTTTTCCAGCTGTTGCATGGTATGTTCAGCAACTTTCGGCGAGAGCGCAGTCAAAATACGATCCGCCGCTTCAATTAAGGTAATTTTGACTTTATTTGGATCGACCTTGTTTAAGCCATATTTAAAGAAATTGTGTTTGGCCTCCACCAACTCGGCAGCCAATTCTACTCCAGTCGCACCGGCGCCAATAATCGCGATATTCAGTTCACGGCTCGAAGCTTCATGTTGAGCATTCAAGTAGAGATGCAACAGATCCTGCTGAAAGATATCAGCTTGTGGACGGCTGTCGAGAAAATGACAGAACTGTTTGACGCCTTCGGTATTAAAGTCATTCGAGGTAGAACCCAAGGCCAGTACCAGGGTGTCATAGTCGATGCGCTGGTTCTTCTTGGCTTGGGCTTTTTTGGAGAAATATTCTGTTTCTACCACAATCTGTTTCGCTTCACGATCCAGACCGGTAAATGTCCCCAAGACAAATTCATAATGATGTGCGGCTGAATGGGCAAAATAATTAGTTTCTTCTTCATGTGGATTTAAGGTGCCTGCGGCAACTTCATGCAGCAGCGGTTTCCAGATATGCGTCAGTTTTTGATCGACTAAAACAATCTGCGCTTTGCCGCTTTTACCCAAGCTCTCACCCAGCTGAGTTGCCAGTTCCAGACCACCGGCACCACCACCCACAATCACGATTTTATGTGCTGTCATATATGATTAACCTGTTTATTTTTTTAATAAAAATAAGAGAAATAGAGAGAAAATATACTATGGCATGGGCCAGATCGCGTCTTGGTTAAAATTGTTATACACATTACAAAACGTAGCAATTCTGTGAGGGCAGGTAAGTTTCCCTGTCTTGGGGAGTGATGCAGGGAGAAAAGAAAATCTGCCAGAAGATCAGCGAGTAGATCTTCTAGCTTAAAGAAAAGTAACTTGAGATGTAGGGCTATTATCTATCTAAAGGATAAAGCTTTACGCTTGGCGTATTGTCTGAAAACAAACCGAATAAGCCTTGTAGCCAAGTAAAGAATTTCTGAAACAGGTTGGCTTCTTCAATTTCGACATGATCCTCAATCTGAATGGTACGAATCAACTGATTATTCTGATAAACCTGAATAGTCGCCAAAGGCATCATGGTCGCCAAAGGTGCAATGAGTTCAGATGCTTTCACTTCAACATTGATATGAGTTTGCGTTTCCTGTAAAGGCTCGATACTTTTTAAAACGCCATCACCTGTATTCAGCATGACACGCTGTTGGGTTTGATCAAACTGGTTCAGGTCAATACTGTAGCCCTGATCATATAAAGAAGTGGTAATGATCTGCGGTTGCTTGGTTTGCACCTTAAACATTTTTAAGGTGGATTTGATCACAGGCAATTCAGCCAGTAGCTGTTGATCTTTGATCGCTACTTCATTGCGGGTATAGGTATAAGCGAGATTCATCAGCTTATGTGATACATCAGCGCGTTTTGCGGCACTTTTAGTACCCAGCACCACCACAATCAGACGGCGATTTGGCATTTCAAAATCTGCTGTGACACGATTGGCCGTCAGCGCCAGATTGTAGCCTGCCGCACGGGTAAAACCGGTTTTTAAGCCATCTACGGTTGGATCGACCTGAAGCACACGGTTGGTCGCACGATGAAAATGCTGATTGTAGGTAAAGCTTGGCTGCTTGGAATAATACAGATAATCTGGAGTTTCATTCACCACCGCCATAGACAGTCTGGCCAAATCGGCGGCAGTCGAATAATGCTCAGGCATGGTAATGCCGGCCGGATTCTGGAAATTGGTATGCTGCATGCCCAGCGCTTTGGCTTCCTGATTCATACGTTCAACAAACTGCGGAATACCACCCGAAATTTTCTCAGCCAGCGTGACTGCGGCATCATTAGCAGACATGATAATTAAGCCCGCCATAAGCTGATCGATTGAAATCTGATCACCTTCTTTCAGGTACATTTGTGACTCATCCCACATCACAGTTTTCACCACAGAGGTCGCGGTTAAAACTTCATTTTTATCTAATTTTCCGGCCTCAATTTCCTTTAAGGCAATATAAGCCACCATCATTTTGGTCAGCGAAGCCGGAGCGCGTTGCACATCGGCATTATGCTCTGCAATGACTTGACCAGACTGTGAATCCAGAATGGTCCAGGCTTCAGCTTCAACGCTTTCAGGCACAATATTGAGTAGGGCAGCATGTGAAAATGCAGGAATAAATAAACTGAAAACCGCAATCAGTGAGATGATGTATTTCAATGGTGTTCCTTGATAACCCGGCGGGTGTTGAACGATTTAATTTTCACGCATGCTATGCCTTTTTTATACAGATAGCTAGTCGTAAATGTAGACAAATAAGACAGCTAAACCATACTGGCTTAAAAAATGCTAAGCTAAGCTATATCTCATTTATTTTAATTTTATATCGTTCATTATGTTGCATTATCAAATTGAATTTGACGATTATCGTCAGCATCTTATTCACGTGACTGTTCGTTTTCTTGCGGACCCGACTCAAGTCTTGTCATTACCGACCTGGATTCCGGGAAGCTATCTGATTCGAGAGTTTTCCAAGCACATTGAAGCGGTCAAAGCCTATGATGAAGATGGGCGCCAGTTACAGATCCAGAAATTTGAAAAGAACAAATGGCGTTTATTCAATACCGATCATGAGCTGATTACGGTGGAATATGATGTGTATGCCTATGATCTGTCCGTTCGTGGTGCATATGTGGATCAAAATCGTCTCTATGTGAATCCCGCTTGTGCATGTTTAGGGCTAGAAGGTCAGGAAAATAAAGAAATTGAACTGGAAATCTTCCTGCCAGATGAATTGAAGCATTTTCAATTGGCAACAGGAATGCAGGCTAAAAGTCTGGTCAAAGGCCGTTTCACCCTGAAAGCTAAAAACTATGCCGAACTGATTGATGCGCCATTTGAGCTGGCAGAACAAACCCGTTTCAGTTTTGAAGCAAATGGTATTCCACATGAGTTTGTGGTGTCAGGCAAACACGCGATGAATGCGGCGCGTATGCAGCAGGACATTGAAAAAATCTGTGCTACAGAAATTTCAATGTTTGGTTCGGCGCCGTTTACAGACTATACCTTTATGACCATGGCAACCGGCAATAGCTATGGCGGTCTGGAGCATCCAAATTCTACCAGCCTGATTTCACCACGTGATGACTTGCCGAAAGCCAATGAGCCAGAAGAGCCATCTAAAGATTATCAGCGTTTCTTGGGCTTATGTAGCCATGAATATTTCCATTCATGGTTGGTGAAATTCATTCGCCCTGAAAACTTCGTCAATTATGATTTAAACAGAGAAGGCTATACTTCTTTGTTGTGGATCTTTGAAGGTTTCACCTCGTATTATGACGATTTGATCTTGCTACGCAGCGGCGTGATTAATCAGGAATCATATATTACTTTGTTAAAAGCACAGATTGACCGCTATTTGCAAAATCCGGGACGTGCGATTCAGTCAGTCTCTGAATCCAGTTTTGATGCCTGGGTGAAATTCTATCGTCAGGATGAAAACTCGAATAATGCGGGTACCAGCTATTATAACAAAGGCTGTTTAGTTGCATTGTGCCTGGATTTGGGTCTGCGTTTACGTGGTTCAAGTCTGGATGCCCTGATGCGTCGTTTGTATGAAAACGCTCAGAAGGGTGTTCAGGTACATGAACGGACAATCTTTGAATTATGCAAAGAGCTGACAGGAGATGATTGGTCAGAACAGATTAATCACTTGATCAATACTACAGATGAATTGCCGCTCGATCAGCTATTCCCTGAATTTGGTATGGCTTATAGCCTGAGAAATGAAAAGTCTTTGCCATTCGGTTTAAAACTGGCAGATAAGCCGGAAGGTGTGCTGGTTCAATCTGCGCGTCGTGATGGGGTTGCTGTACTCGCTGGCCTTTCTGCCAATGATGTCATTATTGCAATTGATGGCTTAAAAGCAACGACCAAACTTGTTGAAAGCTATGCAAAACAGCAAGGTACTTTTACAGTGTATGCATTCCGTCGTGATGAGCTGATGACCTTCGAGGTTCAAGCTGCGGGTTCTGAACTGACCGAAGTTGAACTGAAAGTGGAAGATCCGGCTAAAGTCGAGAAATGGCTTAAAGTTTAAATCCGAAATTATTCTTAATTTAAAAAAACCGGTGCATCGTCACCGGTTTTTTTATTGAAGTGCATGTTGAAAGAACATCTATTTAATGATCAGTCGTGATGTACCACGGAATTCTGCCACGATTTGATTATGTTGATTCATCACTTGAATGTCATAAATGCCACTACGGCCACTGCTGGTTTTGTGTTCGGCTACAGCAGTCAGCGTGTCGCCAAGCAATCCCGGTTTTAAATAATGAATACCGCAATGTTGACCGACTGCCGGATGTTCACCGGTATTGCAGGCAATTGCAAAAGCTGCATCTGCCAGTGCGAAAATCACGGCACCGTTACAGGTCTGATGACCTTGTAAATGTTGTTCAGTCACCTTTAATTCGATCTTTGCATAATTGTGATTATAAGAAACCAGATGAGCACCAAGATGCTGAATTAACCGGTCCTGATTAAACATCTGGTTGACTTGCTGATCCATTGCAAAACTCCTTATTTAGATATGTTTTATTTTAAATTATTAAATATATGAATCATAAATAACATCGGATAGTCAGAATGACAAGATGGAAGAGTTAGAAATCTTGTTTGCACACATAAGAAAAAGCAGGTAAAACCCATATTTAGGAATGGCTTTTTTATTATTAGAAGATGAATCAAAATAGTTTAAATTGGGGGATTAGAATTACAGTTGTATGGCTAGCTGTAATTTTTCTATTTTGGTTTTTTGGTGATTTGAAAAATCCAACATCTTTAAATGAATTAGGGGATTTTCTTGCAGGTATAGTTGCACCTATCGCTTTCTTATGGCTGATTTTAGGCTATGTGCAGCAAGGTAAGCAGCTAGAGCAAAATACAAAAGCATTAGAACAACAGGAAAGAGCATTACAGCTCCAAATCCAGGAAATGAAAGAAAGTGTTGAATATCAAAAACAACTTGGTGAAATTCAAAAAATTCAATTACAAGAAGTACAAAAAACATTAGAACCACGTTTTCTTATATTGAGTTCTAGAGTTAGGACTGTATTTTCAAATAAGGAAATGACTATTAATTGTTATGCGAACTTATATTTGATAATCGAAAACTTGGGTGAAGATGCGTTTGATTTTAAAATACAATCAGGTGAAAAAAACGCAGTTATAGCTAAAGAAAATAAATTTTTAGCTAGTGAGGTTAAACATATTAAGTTTGAACTAGACCAAACGAAATTAGATGAATTAAATAAGCATAAAGAAGTTGACGCTGATTTTATAATTGAGTATCAGAGTAAAAATGGAAGAGACTATAAGAAGTTACTAAAAACATATATTTATCAATCTAAGCATCCATTTTATGAACTTGAATCTAACATGATTGATAAGTAATAAACTCAATTCCCCCGATACGTTGAATAGCCATAAGAACTTAATAACAGTGGAATATGGTAATGCTCCAACGTGCCATCAATCACAAAAACTACCGGCACTTCAGGGAAGAACGTCCGTTGATTATTGGCCTTAAACCAATCACTCGTTTTAAACGTTACTTTATAAACGCCTTTTTGTAACGCGGTGTCTTTAGGATAAAATTCTTTAATACGACCATTACTGTCTGTCTTGGCTTCATTGAGCTTGACCCATTTCTCACCTTGTTGAGCTTCTAGGGTGACCGTGACATTAGCAGAGGGTAGGCCGGTTTCCTGATTAAGTACATGCACACTCAGCGGATTGGCAAAGCCAAAAGTTGAAAGGGAAGTCGCAGCTAAAGCGAAAATTATTTTTTTCATGAGACTCACATTAAAATGAATACTTTAATTAATTCTAATAGATTGAAAAATAAAAAAATATTTAAGTTATGTAATAAAAAAGCCCACCGAAGTGAGCTTGATTGAATCTATTCAAACTTAGCCACGACCGCGGCCGCGACCACGTGGTGCTTTGGTATTTGGACGAGTTGTGCCATTGGTCTTACGACGCGGCTTTTCACTTTCATCCATTTGCCAGATACGTTTGGTGCCAGACTTTTTCACAGAACCATCTTTGTTCTTGCGAACCATTGGCTTACCACCCGTACCACCCGGCTTTTTCACATAAGAGCGTGAACGGTATGGTTCTTCCGCAGGAACATTCTGGAAGTCTGGATAAAGTAATGGTTCAATTTCTCTGGTTTCACCCGGTTGCAATCCCATACGAACCAAATCAATCTCACCAATTTTGGTACGGATCAAACGCAGTGTAGGGAAGCCGACAGCAGATGTCATACGACGAACCTGACGGTTACGACCTTCACAGATTGAAATCTCAACCCAAGACGTCGGAACAGAGGCACGGAAACGTACAGGAGGATTACGCTCCCACAACCATTCCGGTTCAGACACTTTTTCAGCACGTGCAGGAAGCGTCATGCCATCTTTCAGTTCAACGCCTTTACGAAGCTGTTCAAGTGCTTCTTCGGTCACATCACCTTCCACTTGCACCATATAAGTTTTAAACTTTTTATTGGCAGGATTGGTGATATATTGGTTGAGACCACCGTGATCGGTGAGGAAAACCAGACCTTCTGAGTCCATGTCCAAACGACCCGCAAGACGTAAATCTTTGTCGTTGACAAAATCAGCCATGGTTGGGTGCTTTTCATCCGCACGGAATTGGGAGAGGACGTCATAAGGTTTGTTTAGAATGACGATTTTCATAGGAAATAACTTCTATAATTACATTAATTTAAAAAATGTAGAGGTTTATTTAAAAGGGAAATTTAGTTATTTCCCGTATAAATCTCAAAAACAACAAATCTGGATTAGAATATTATGCGTTAAGAACAGTTGAAAGTATTGCCTAATTGGCAATTATTTTAGATTTGTCAGCGGCATCCGGGAGAATACTAATAATGGGATATCAAAAAATCGTAGTACCTGTGGATGGTACCAAAATTACCGTTAATGCAGACCTGTCACTCAACGTACCAAATAATCCAATTATCCCATTTATCGAAGGGGATGGAATTGGTGCAGATATTACACCAACAATGCGAACTGTGGTAGATGCTGCTGTGCAAAAAGCATACGCCGGGAAGCGTTCCATCGAATGGATGGAAGTCTACTGCGGTGAAAAAGCTGACAAAATTTACGGCACCTATATGCCTGAAGAAACTCTCGAAGCACTGCGCGATTATGTGATATCGATTAAAGGTCCACTGACCACGCCAGTCGGTGGTGGTATTCGTTCCTTGAATGTGGCTTTACGTCAGGAACTGGATTTATATGTCTGTGTACGTCCGGTGCGCTGGTTTGAAGGGGTACCTTCGCCAGTACATAATCCGGAACTGACCGACATGGTGATTTTCCGTGAGAATTCAGAAGATATTTATGCCGGTATTGAATGGAAAGCAGATTCTCAGGAAGCGAAAAAGGTTATCAAGTTTTTGAAAGAAGAAATGGGTGTAACCAACATCCGCTTTGAAGACAATTGTGGAATCGGAATCAAACCTGTCTCCAAAGAAGGTAGCCAGCGTCTGGTACGTAAAGCGATTCAATTTGCCATTGAGAATGACAAGCCGAGTGTGACCTTGGTGCACAAAGGCAATATCATGAAATACACCGAAGGGGCATTTAAAGAGTGGGGCTATGAGGTCGCATTGGAACGTTTCGGCGGTGAGCTTTTAGATGGTGGTCCATGGGTTAAAATCAAAAATCCAAGAACAGGCAAAGACATTATTATTAAAGATGTCATTGCTGATGCCTTCTTGCAGCAAATCTTGATGCGTCCGGCGGATTATTCTGTAATTGCGACACTGAACTTAAATGGTGATTATATTTCTGATGCGCTGGCTGCGGAAGTCGGCGGGATCGGGATTGCACCGGGTGCCAATATCGGCGGTTCGATTGCAGTTTATGAAGCAACCCACGGTACAGCGCCTAAATATGCTGGACAAGATAAAGTAAATCCGGGTTCGATTATTCTGTCAGCAGAAATGATGTTGCGTGATATGGGCTGGACAGAAGCTGCCGACTTGATCATCAAGGGGATTTCGGGTGCGATTGCGGCAAAAACGGTGACCTACGATTTTGAGCGCTTAATGCCAGGGGCGACCTTGCTGCGTTGTTCCGAGTTTGGTGAAGCGATTATTGCCAATATGGATGCCTGAAATTGCGATGCAATTTATGAATAAAAAAACCCGCAATTACGGCGGGTTTTTTTATCACTTTATTGGGAAGCAAAGGCTGAACGGTTTAAGGTTAAACGTTAAAATAAGTATCAGGCTGCAAGATCATGTAAGAAGTGTAATGAGCCTAGAAATGATTCGTTCTAAGCTGAATAACTTAGTAAACACTGTATTACATTGACGTATTTGGATACAGCTCAGCGATTGGCTTATTTTGTATAAACGTTACAGTGATGAATGGAACTTCCAGTGATATAGAGACGTTTCTCCAAAGGAGTAAATCATGGCTAAAGCTAAAGCGAGACATAAGCAGGTCCAACAAAAAGACAAGCAGGACAATGCTCAGAATGAAGAGCAGCAACAGCAACAACAGCAACAACCATCGAAACCATCTCGTGCTAAAAAACGTAGATAATCTCCTATCCACCTAAAATAACAAAACCCTCATTTGAGGGTTTTGTTATTTGAACGCTTGTATAAAATCATCACTAAAAATAACAGGATTGTGACTTTAAATTAGGCGGTTGTGATTAAGATAAAAGTCATCTATTTAATTTAATGCGAATATTGGTGAAATTTCTCCGGATTATAAGCTTACTGTTATCTATAGGTTTTCTACTGACTGCCTGTCAACCACCGCCTTCAGGGGAGGCAGCAGGTTGGAAAAGCCCTTATCTGTATTGGCAATTACAGAGAGCCCAGTTGGAAGCTCCGCTACAGATTCCGGTTGAAGGCGTCAGAGTTGGTCAAATTAATGATACCTGGGGAGCAGCCCGTAGTGCCGGTCGTAAACATGAAGGGACGGATATTTTTGCCAAACGCGGTACGCCAGTATTCAGCGCGACCCCAGGTATTGTGCGTAGGATTGGTACCAACAATCTGGGTGGGAAAATTATCTGGGTGACTGGCCCCAATATGAGTCAGCATTATTATGCACATCTGGATGATTATGCAGCGGATATTCAGGAAGGCGACTGGGTCGAAGCAGGTGAAGTCATCGCTTATGTGGGTAATACGGGCAATGCTAAAAATACCCCACCGCATTTACATTATGGGATTTATCTGGGTGGGCAAGGAGCAACCAATCCTTATCCTTATTTAGTTCCTTCTCCATGAGCAGACACTGGCTGAGTTTGTTGTTCAGGCTTGAGTCTGGCAGGACGTGTACACCAGAACAATTGCAATGTTCCTAATAAAAGAACCAATGTGGCCAGTATGAACTGTTGATGATAGCTCAATCCAAAATATTGCAGCGCACTAAAGCTGAGTCCACCGATCAGCTGAATCGAGGCAAAACACAAGGTAGCAATACTCCAGAGCTTTTTATAAGCCAGTCCATACAGTTGCAAAATGGTATAGGAGGTCAGGAAGACCACAGCCGGATTTAGCATCCCAGTGAAAAAGGAAGAGCTAAAAGTGAGTAAGGGATAAGCATCTAGAGTCGCAATAAAAATAGCCCCAATATAAAGACTATAAAGAATTTTCAGGGCAGCAAAATTACCCCATTTTCTGGCCAGCACATAAGCACTAAAGGCACCCAAGGCACTGCCTATTCCATACAGAATCCAGTTGAAATTAATCCAGAACAAGCTCAATCCCAACTGCTGGCTTAAATAATCAATCCAGAAGAGTGAATGCGGTATATAGGCGAAAGCACTACAAGCATAAACTGTCAGTAAACTATAAAAGATGCTATTCAGAGATAGAGTAGAGATAACAGCAGGGGCTTGTACGGACAAATACGGCTTAAATTTCTGAATCAGTAAACTTAAAACGATACAGATGAGCAGGGCAAAACCACATAAGATCAGCCAGGCCGTCTGTATGGAAATTTGATCCAGATAAGGCAGAAACAGGGTAGCAATTAAAACGCCTAGTCCAATCCCACTAAAACCAATAAAGTTGATTTTAAGACGATCCTGAAGTTCACAACACTGCGCGACCACACTCGGCGATAAGATCATCATCAGTCCACCGCTGATCCCTGAAATGATACGCCAAGCGATATACCACGCTTCAGAAAAACCAGAAAACGCACAACACATCAGGCTGAACATGCCAGCAAAGGCTGAAATTTGAATATAGGTACTCATACTGCGGTCTTGAGGAAGACGCATCGCGGTAAAAGCACCGATTAAATAACCCAGCAAATTGGCACTGCTCAAGAGGCTGGCAAAATCTGTACTCCAGCCAAAGGCTTCTCGTGTGCCAGGTAACAGTGCAGTATAAGAAAAACGAAGAATGCCAATGCCCAAGCACATACTAAGACAAAGAAAAAGGCTGAGCTTGATTGTGTTTGAGGACATCCGTGCACTCATAGAATTTTATATTTGGTCAAAAAATAACATGAATCTTCATGATTGAGGGGAAATTGCCTGAGAAGAAACCATTGAGTGCAGAAATTTGCTCAAAGAAACCGGTATGATTTTTAAGATTTCATCAGTCAAAAGCCTGAATTTTTTCAGAGAAATAAAAAACCGCGTATCAACGCGGTTTTTTATATTGTCTATTTCAAGAATTAACGCATCTTGGCCAGGAAACGGCCAACACGGGTAATGGCTTCACGCAGTTCATTTTCAGCCGGCAGGAATACTACACGGAAATGATCCGGTGTCGGCCAGTTAAAGCCTGTACCTTGAACCAGAAGCACTTTCTCGGCACGTAACAAATCCAGCATCAGTTTTTCATCGTCCTGAATTGGATACACATTCGGATCCAGTTTCGGGAAACAGTACATTGCACCTTCAGGCTTGACACAAGATACACCTGGAATCTCGTTCAGCATTTCCCAGGCAATATTGCGCTGTTCATATAAACGCCCACCTGGGCGAATTAGGTCGTTAATTGACTGATAACCGCCCAGTGCAGTCTGAATCGCATATTGAGCCTGATGGTTGGCACACAAACGCATCGATGCCAGCATATCCAAACCTTCGATATAGTCTGCGGCACGTGCTTTATCGCCGGTAATGGCCATCCAGCCGGAACGGAAACCAGCAATACGATAGGCTTTAGATAAACCGTTAAACGAAACACAGAGCTGATCGCCAGCCAGAGCTGCTACAGCAACATGCTCGATTCCATCGTAAATAATTTTGTCGTAGATTTCATCAGCAAATAAAATCAGGTCATATTTCTTGGCCAAGTCGACGATTTGCTGCAACACATGACGTGGGTAAACCGAACCGGTCGGGTTATTCGGGTTAATAATCACAATACCACGGGTATTTGGCGTGATTTTGCTTTCCATGTCAGTAATATCTGGATACCAGTGATTTTCTTCATCACATTTATAGTGAATCGCTGTACCGCCAGACAGATTCACTGCTGCCGTCCAGAGTGGATAATCCGGCATTGGAATCAGCATTTCATCGCCATCATCCAGTAGACCTTGCATGGCCATCACGATCAGTTCAGACACACCATTGCCGATATAGACGTCATTGACGTGCATATCTAGAATGCCTTTTTGCTGATAATACTGACAGATCGCCTTACGCGCCGGGAAAATCCCTTTGGAATCCGTGTAGCCAATCGCATTCGGCAGGTTTAAAGCCACATCGTTGATAATTTCCTGCGGCGCTTCAAAACCGAATGGGGCAGGATTGCCAATATTTAATTTGATAATTTTGTGACCGGCTTCTTCCATCTCGATGGCCGCTCGTAACACAGGTCCGCGAATGTCGTAGCATACATGCTCGAGCTTAGATGATTTCTTGATCTCGCGAGGGGTTTGGAAAGTGTTCGGCATTTTGATGTTCTCGGAAGAAGTGGAGGTCACTTTTGCATAACGATATAAATAACTTTTAAATGTCTCAGTTGTGACTAGATCGAGATCATGTTCATCTCGAAGTAGTGCAACAATTTTTTCATGCGTAAATCCAAGCTGCTGATATTGTTTGATCACAGGCAGCAGATTTTTAAAAATTACGCTCTTTTTTTGCGACATTTTTTAATCCTGAGCAAATTTAGAGCTAAGAATACCATTAAATTTGCTCACTAAAAAACATTTAATGTAAAAATTGCTTACTTTTATTTTTATATTTGCTTTCTTTTTGCTTTTTTTCGGCATTATATGTCTTTTGTAAAATGTTGAATAAAGACTAGAATTTTTAAAATGAATCACGTAAATATAGGATTATCCTATTTTAAATAGCAAGATAAAAAGGTATGTGATCATGGGAAAACTCAATAAATCAGACCGGGAATGGCAAAGAGAGTTATCACCTGAGGAGTTTCGCATTACGCGCGAGAAGGGAACCGAGCCGGCATTTACTGGAAAATACTGGAATACCAAGCAAGATGGCACCTATGTATGCCGTTGCTGCGGCACGCCACTGTTCTCGTCTGAGACCAAGTATGACAGCGGCTGTGGCTGGCCAAGTTTCTACCGTCCTGTCAGCAGTTCAGTGGTAGAAGAATTACCTGATACTTCACACGGAATGGTCAGAACTGAGATTGTTTGTCATCATTGTGACGCACACTTAGGGCATGTTTTCCCGGATGGCCCAGAACCGACCGGTTTGCGTTATTGTGTCAACTCGGCTTCTTTGGACTTAGAAACACAAGAAAAAAATGATGAGGAAACCTATCCATGACTAACATTTATCAGTTTGAAGCTGAATTGTTAGATGGCAAAAGCAAGCCACTTGCAGATTACGAAGGCAAGGTACTTTTGATCGTCAATACAGCGAGTAAGTGTGGTTTTACCCCACAATTTTCAGGATTAGAAAAACTTTACGAAAAATATAAAGATCAAGGTCTGGAAATTTTGGGATTTCCATGCAATCAGTTTGGTGGTCAAGATCCAGGTTCCAATGAACAGATTGGTGAATTTTGCCAGAAGAATTACGGGGTATCTTTCCCGATGTTTTCCAAGGTGGATGTCAAAGGCCCTGAAGCGCACGCCATTTTTCGCTATTTGACTAACAATTCCAAAGGTATTTTAGGCAATGGAATTAAATGGAATTTTACCAAGTTTCTGATTGGCCGTGATGGCAAGGTATTGAACCGTTTTGCTCCGACCACCAAGCCTGAAGATCTTGAAGATGAAATTGCCAAAGTCTTGTAAGAATCAGCGTCATCTTCTCAGTATGAGATGAAGATAGAGCTCATCTGATTTCAATTAAAAACCCACTTATCTAAAGTGGGTTTTTAATCATGATTAAAATTTAGAGAATAGCTTTCAGGCGTTGGATAACTTCTTCACATTGCGCCAGATCGGCCACAAGTGCCAGACGTACATGATTTTCACCCGGATTACCCTGTTCAGTATCGCGGGATAAATAACGACCCGGAAGTACTTTAATATGTGCCTCTTCCATCAAACGTTTGGCAAAGGCTTCATCATTGTCAACTTTTAGCCAGTAGTAGAAACCGGCATCCGGTTTTTTGAGTGGCAGTAGGTGACCGAGTTCTTTCTGGAATAAATCAAACTTGGCACGGTATTGCACCCGGTTTTCTTCCACATGCGCTTCATCATCCCAGGCAGCGATTGAAGCCAGTTGATGTTGTACCGGCATCGCTGCGCCGTGGTAAGTACGATATTGCAAATAAGGTTTTAACAGGCTGGCATCACCGGCAACAAAACCTGAACGCATACCCGGAAGGTTAGAGCGTTTAGACAGTGAATGGAACACCACGCAGTTTTTATAGTCATCCCGGCCAATTTCAGCACAAACTTCCAGTAAACCTACGGGTGCCTGATCAAACCACAGTTCCGAATAGCATTCGTCTGAAGCAATCACAAAGTTGTATTGATCCGACAGGGCAATCAGTTTTTTAAACTGCTCTTTTGATAATACTGCACCGGTTGGATTGCCCGGGGTACAGACAAATAGCAATGCCGTTTTTTCCCAGACTTCTGCCGGAACAGCATCAAAATCACCAAGGTAGTTATTTTCCTCAGTACAGTTGATGAAATAAGGTTTGGCACCTGCGAGCAGTGTTGCGCCTTCATAAATCTGATAAAACGGATTTGGCATCACCACATAAGGTGCATCTTCACGATTCACCAAAGCCTGTACAAACGAGAAAATCGCTTCACGTGTACCAGAAACAGGCAGGATATTGCTGTCTGCACTGATGCTATTTAGGTGAAAACGGCGCGTCAGCCAGTGAGCAATACTTTCACGTAGTTCCGGCAAGCCTTTACTGTTTGGATAGGTCGACAAATGTTTAAAGTTATCAATAATCGCTTGTTTCACAAACTCCGGTGCAGGATGCTTCGGTTCACCAATCGACAGGGGAATTAAGGGCATATTTGCAGGCTGGATATCCGCAAAAAGCTGATTTAACTTTTCAAACGGATAAGGATGCAGTAGAGACAAGCTAGAGTTCATGAATAAGTAACCGCGTTTTAATGTGAGTGTTGACTACAAACCTGATGAGAAGCTTCATCCAGCGCAGTTTTAAGTGCAGCTGCAAATTCGGCAGATTCTCCAGGTGTCATAGGGTTGCCATCTTTTTTGGTGACAAAGAATATATCTTCGGCACGTTCGCCAAGGGTGGCAATTTTGGCAGAGTGGATATCCAGCCCTTGCATCATAAATAAACCACCGATTTTGGCAAGTAAACCGGGATGATCGAGAGTGGCAATTTCGACCATATTCTGATTCAAGGCAGGATTGACACTGATATCGACTGTATTTTCAATATCAAAATGACGTAATTGACGCGGAATCCGGCGCTGCATCAAGCCCGGATATTCATCTGAATGACTCAAGGCATCTTTCAGAGCCTCAATCACTGTGGCCTCGCGTTCCGGATCGGTCAATAAGGTGCCAAAACGGTCCAGTACTACATAGGTATCCAGACTGAAGGCTTTAGTCGCTGTAATAATCCGTGCGTCTTGTACATCCAGATTCATACGATCCAGAATAGCCACGGTGGTGGCAAACAGGTTGGGTTGATCCTGCGTATAAATAAAGATCTGTACCGCATCCTGCGCATATTTACGGTGCGCCCGCATCAGCACCAGTGGGGCAGGATTATCGCCGTGTTGTAAAATGGCACGGGTATGCCAGGCAATTTCATCTGCTGTTTCTTTGAGGAAATAGTCATCACCAAGTTCCTGCCAGACTTTTTCTACCTCATCCAGTGAGAAGTCCTGAACCAGAAGTTCACTGGCTGCAAATTTAGTATCTTCAATCAGCATTTGATAATCAACCGGACGGCCCAGACCAGAACGGATTACATCGCGCGCCTGAGTGTACAGCTGACGCATCAGCGAGGCGCGCCAGGTATTCCATAGCTTCGGATTGGTGGCGTTAATATCGGCAACTGTCAGAGTGTATAAATAATCCAGATGTTCCATATCACCCATTTTTTCGGCGAATTCTTTGACCACATCCGGATCGGAGATATCTTTTTTCTGGGCGGTGACAGACATCACCAGATGATTCTGGATCAGCCAAGCCACCAGATTGCTTTCGCGTTCAGTAAAGCCATGGCTACGGCAGAATTTAATCGCATCGCTGGCACCGAGTTCACTGTGGTCACCGCCACGACCTTTAGCAATATCATGGAAAATTGCTGCCAGATAGACGATGTCACGACGGGTCAGACGCTGAAACACTGAACTGACCACTGGAAATTCCTTGGCAAATTCAGGTTCTTTAAAGCGGTTTAAGTTCCGCAGCAGCAATAAGGTATGCGCATCGACTGTATAGATATGGAACAGGTCATATTGCATTAGTCCCAGAATCTGTCCAAAGGCCGGAATGTAATTTCCAAGCACACCATAACGCTTCATGGCAACCATGGTGTCATAGAGTCGATGCGGTGAACGGATAATCGCCATAAACAGTGCCTGATGCACCGGATTATCACGGAAATCCTGATCAATACGTTTTCCAGCCAAGGTCAGCAGGCGTAAGGTACGCGCACGAATGCCTTCGATTTCAGGACGATTGGCCAGCAGATAGAAAATTTCCAGAATTGCGCTTGGATTTTCCGAGAAAATCTTATGATGTTGCACAGCCAGTTTGCCATCGACCAGTTTAAAGTTCTGGTTGATTTCTTCGATCTGGCGTTCATATTGCGGTAAACGTGGCGTAATGACCGATTCATTAAAATAGGCCAGCAGCATTTCGTTCAGTGTAGACACTTGCTGCGCACTGCGGTAATAGCGCTTCATGAACTGTTCAATTGGATAGTTCGGATGATGCGCCTCTTCACGTACATAGCCAAATTTGGCTGCAATGTCGCGCTGATAATCGAACAGTAAGCGGTTTTCATCGCGCTTGGTCAGGCGGTGCAGGTGATGACGGATTTCCCAGAGAAAACTCTCTGCTTCCTCGAGCACACCGAGTTCAAATTCTGAAATAAAACCGAGGTGCACCAGATCGTAAATGCGATTGACGCGGAAATGGCGTTTGGCAATCCATCCAATCTGGTTGATGTCACGAATACCGCCCGGCGCATTTTTAATATCCGGTTCCAGATTGCTTTCGGTATTGTTGTGCTGAGCATAGCGTTTATGCTGCTCATCCATCTTGGCATCAAAAAAGGTTTTGTCGGTCCAGGTACGTGACACGATGCGACGTGGCCATTTGCACAGGTTTTCATTGCCAATAATCAGACGGGCTTCAATCAGGGTGGTGGCAACGGTCAAATCACTGCTGGCCTGATTGACACATTCATTGATGGTGCGAACACTGATACCGGGTTTGAAATTCCCTACGTCCCAAAGCGATGAAATGAATGTAGAAATCAGTTGTTCCTGTTCCGGGTTAATCTCGTCTTCTGACAAGATCATGATGTCGACATCAGAATAAGGCAGCATTTCACGACGGCCATAGCCCCCGACAGCAAACAGGGCCAAATCAGTTTGATCCAGTTCGGCATGCTGCCAGAGAAACTGCAGGGCTTCATCGATCAGATTGGAACGCGCCAGAATAATATCCCGAATCGACTGCCCATTTTCAAAACTTTCCTGAAGCTGATTTTCGACATCACTGCGCCATTGATTGATGGCTTTAATGTCATGGTTGCTTTTAGCGTAATTCAGCAGTGGATGGGTGTTGATCATGTACAGTCGTCCGTTGGTATTTCAGCTTAGTTTTGGTTGACGCTAACTTGGTTTGCGACCTGTAGGGCTAGTTCACGTGCCTGTTCAATGTTTTCCGCACGTGATGTGGCAACGCCCATACGACGACGTTTAAAACCTTCAGGTTTGCCAAACAGGCGCAAATCGGTATTGCCGTCTGCTAAAGCAAGATTCAGGCCAGAAAATGAAAGATTACGGCCATCTACTCCAGCATAAATTACCGCACTGGCAGCCACACTATGTCGTGCAGTATTCACCGGCAAGCCTAAAATAGCACGTGCATGCAGCTCAAATTCACTTTGAAATTGGGAGGCTAAAGTCACCAGTCCAGTATCGTGTGGACGTGGGGAAACCTCACTAAACCATACTTTGTCGCCTTTTACAAAGAGTTCCACTCCAAAGATTCCGCAGCCACCAAGTGCTGTAGTGACCTTGTTGGCAATGCGCTTGGATTCTTCCAGCGCGGCTGGAGTCATCGGTTGAGGCTGCCAGCTTTCCACATAATCACCTGAGTCCTGACGATGTCCGATCGGGTCGCAATAAGACGTTTCGATTTCGCCGGTTTCTGGATTTTTTGCACGAACAGTCAATAAGGTAATTTCAAAATCAAAGTCAATTTGTGATTCTACAATCACAGTACCCTGATTGACCCGGCCACCGGTTTGCGCATATTCCCAGGCAGCATCGACTTCATCAAAACGGGTAACACGAGACTGACCTTTGCCTGAAGATGACATCACCGGTTTCACAAAGTTTGGATAGCCGACATCGTCACAGGCCGCGCGGAAGGATTCTAAACTGTCGGCAAAACGGTAAGCTGAAGTTGGCAGACCGAGTTCTTCCGCAGCCAGACGACGAATACCTTCACGGTTCATGGTCAGATTGACGGCTTTAGCAGAAGGAATGACTGTAGCAATGTTCTGGGCTTCTATTTCAAGCAGAACTTCGGTCGCAATCGCTTCAATTTCAGGAACAATTAAATGTGGCTGGATTTGATTGATGAGTTGTTTGAGTTCTACAGCATCTGCCATATTCAAGGTATAGGAATAATGCGCAACCTGCATGGCAGGGGCATGATCATAACGGTCAGCAGCATGAACTTCGACTCCAAGGCGTTGTAGTGAAATCACCACTTCCTTGCCCAGTTCACCAGAACCCAATAATAGAACTTTATAGGCAGAAGATTGAAGGGGAGTACCAATAGTCACGCTCATGTGGATCATCCATGCTTGATTTTATGGACTTTTAGCATAGCAGAACTGAGCCGACAGTTAAGCCAAGATTCATACAAAATTGTGATATTGACCAACAGTTTTATTTATAAAGTTTTTCTAGATTTAATAAGGAGGCGCTGTCATTTTCACATCGCTGTCAGACTGCGTTTGCAGAAGATAAATCCCGCTTTGAGACTTGAGCTTTTCTATTTGTGCAACTTGTTCAGTATTGATATTTAGCATCTTTAACAGACGTAATGTACGAACATGCAGGAAATACGCATAGGGCAATACAAAAGGCAGTACAAAGCACAGCAAAAATAACAGTAGCCCAAAAACTGTGAATTGAATGCAGTCTCGCAAGATGGTAGTGAGCTGGAACTGATCTGCTGAAAAGGCGGTAGCTGAAAAAAGAATAAAAAGGAGCGCAAATAAACCAGCAAAAATTTTTAGAGTATTCGGCAGGACACGATGTCTGAAGCTCCATTTACCCAAAATCAATGTCAAAGGATGAAGATGCAGCACGTATTGGCTCTGATTAAGCATAGCAATAATTTGATGGGTGCTATTCTTTTTAATATAAACCACCCGAACTTGATCTGCTGGTTGAGCATGTATTTCGACAAAATGTCCGGTAAAATTTTGAGCATTGATAAAACATTCAAAATATTGTGCCGGCACTTCATGTCGATGGAATACGGTTAACATTTCATCGCGCCGATGATGAATAAAGATTTTGCCTTCAATCACCTGTTTGACCTCAAACATGCGCATCCTTCCTTGTTTTTATTGTTATATAAAAAAGATCTATACTATGAGTTTAGCATAAGTCTTTGTTTCGATTGATCAACGAGTTAAAGCTTAAAAGGGTACTGGAACATAGGTGTAAACCAGGCCATAGGTGAGCGCTGCAGTCAGTGTCGCCATCACAATACGTTTAAACTTAAAGTACAAAACCGTGAGCACAATAAAGCCAACCAGCATCGCAAAACTTTTATTTGGCGTTTCTAATAAAGGTGGCAAGGTAGCAACTACCAACATGGAGCTGATCGCAGCGATGCCAATTGAACCCAAGGCAATTTTTAGCCACAACGCTCCGCGTTTTTGCGAACCTTGCTGAAATTTTTGAATGACAAAAAAAGGACCAAAGCGCGAGGCAAAATTGGCAATCCCGACTAAAATCCCGACCAGAATAATCTCTAGATTCATGCTTGATCTCCTGCGTGTTCAGGATCTGGCTGTTTCAAAATATAGTGCTTGAACAGGCCTGCGAAAATACCAGAACTGATACCGATAAAGATCGCGGCAGACAAGTCGATAAAATAACAGGCAATCGCAGAAACCAGAATCGTGACGGCTACAACAAAAGTGTGTTTTTTCTCAAAGGCTGCCAACAAGAAACTCAGGAACAGCGCAGGTAACAGGAAGTCTAGTGCAGCCTGCAAGAATTGCGGCAGGTTGCTGACCTGATCGGCAAATAAGCCACCGAGGAAAGATCCGAGTGCCCAGGACATCCAGCTAAACAGGCTTAAACCGAGCATCCAGGATTCTGACCATTCCTGTCGCCGTTGCGAGAGCTTGATCATGCCGGAGGCAAAGACTTCATCGGTCAGACCCCAAGACCAGATTGCCGTTTTCTTTAAATTCAGCCGGTCTTGAATCAGATTTTGTAACGCAGGGCCATAGAGCAGATGACGAATGTCCAAGGCAATCACGGTCAATGCTGTCATCCAGATAGATGTACCACTGCCTAAGAGCGCAACTACCAGGAACTGGCTGGCACCTGCATACATCGAACAGGACAGGAACAGTGCTTCCCAAGCGGTAAAGCCAAACTGAGTAGCTGACACACCAAAAGCAAACGACACTGGTAAATAAGTGAAGATAATCGCTTGGCTATCTTTTGCACCTTGCCAGAAGCCAGCAGGTTGCGTAGCGAGTTGATTCGGTTCAGACACGACACACCTTGAAGGAGAGTTGAACGATGGGTCAAATGAAGATTGTGTATTCTACGTGAATTTAATAGCATAGTGCCGAAATGTTTAAATTGGCGAGCCTGATATGTGGATGTTCAAGACACGTGCGATGCTGATTGCTGCTTTAATAAGCACGGCAATATTGTTACAAGCGTGTGGGAATGACAGTCAATCGACTGATAAGCCAGAAATTAAACCGGCACCTAAACTGACTAATGATGCGACGACTTATGCCAATGCCGCATGGCAACTGATCAATGAAGTGGATCCTCTGGTCTATAATAAAGAAGTGGATCAGCTGGAAACACAGGTACGTCAACCAGCACGTAAATTGAGTACAGACTGGCGTATTAATGTCAAAATGACTGATTCGGTAACCGAAGGCAAATATGCCCTGTGTCGTAAAGCCTTGACCAGTCTGGAAATCTGGGCGCGGACGACCATGGGAAATGGCAACAGCCTGCAACAAAAACAGGCGGATTATGAGCGGGATAAACTGCAATGTCAGAATGCCATTGCCCATCCTGCACTCGGAAATACCGATCCTAAGCAAAAAGGTACTGCAATTGCCAATATGCAATAAACCTTTGCCCATTTAAATGTACGGTGGTGTATCAAAAAGTATGCTAAAAAAAAGCAGGTTGAATTTTGATAAAATAGAGAAATGCAAATAACTCTAGAAATCAAATGTCCAACCTGCCTCAGTGACAGTATAAAGAAAAATGGCATCAA
>NZ_JBWZQN010000011.1:0-68141 GCF_056724605.1 Prolinoborus fasciculus
GCTGGCGACCATAGCAAGAGTGAACCACCTGATCCCTTCCCGAACTCAGAAGTGAAACCTCTTAGCGCTGATGGTAGTGTGGGGTTACCCATGTGAGAGTAAGTCATCGCCAGCTCATTATTCGAAATCCCCCTCCGCTAAGGCAGAGGGGGATTTTTTTATGCGCAAATTTAAGTATTTAAACAATTATTAGTCGCGAAAGACTAGAAATTTAAAATCCAATTTGTATGTTTTTTAGTAAATCTGTGTTATAAAAAATAAAACGGCATAAAAATTGCTTATAAAACGGGATTTTCTATTAAGGGGGTAACAATGAGATTATCAGTGGGCATAAAAATTGCGAACTCGCTGTCATTAACTCCACAATTACAGCAAGCAATTCGGCTATTACAACTTTCAAGTCTGGAATTGGAACAAGAAGTTCAGTTGCAACTTGATAGTAATCCTCTATTAGAAAAAGTTGAAGAGCAAATTACCCTTGAAAGCTTATCTACAATTGAATCAAATAATGAAAATCACGATCTAACCAATGAACTTAATGCCGATCATCTGCCTGATGACTTACCTGTAGATACCGATTGGGATGATGTTTATACCCATCAACCTACAAGTCTGGGGGCAGCCGAGTTCGAAGAGCGTGAAGATAATCGTCAAGGGCATCAGAGCCTGCAAGAATATATGCTAGAACAAATTAATCTGCTGAATTTTTCACAGGTTGATAAATTAATCGCTTATTGCATAGTCGATTCTTTGGACGACAAAGGTTTTTTAGATGCTGAGTTGAGTGAAATTACTGCATCAGTACAACATTTACTCTCTTCTATGGGGTCTGAAGAAGAAATTGAAGATGATGAGGTTGCCGTTGTATTAAAGCATATCCAGCGTTTGGATCCGGTAGGTGTAGGTTCTAGAAGCTTGGCAGAATGCCTATTAGTTCAACTTGATAATTTACCTGCGTCAACCCCTTGCCGAAATGATGCGATCAAACTTCTGCAACATTATGAATTGTTGATTACCAATGAGCTTCCTAAGCTGATCAAACAGACTGGCTTAAATCCAGAACAGTTGCGCTGTGCCGTAGATTTGCTAAAAACATTAAAACCGCATCCTGGTCTGGAATTTGAAAACAAGGAATCGGATTATCAGGTGCCAGATGTCGTGGTGATGAAAAAGAATAACTGCTGGCAAG
Organism: Prolinoborus fasciculus; assembly: GCF_056724605.1. The sequence goes on from NZ_JBWZQN010000011.1 coordinate 1,190, forward strand.
TCAATTTAAACTCGGATGTGCTGCCAAAGTTACGCGTCAATTCTTTTTATGCCAAAATGATTCGTCGTGCAGATCAAAGCGATGATAATCAGTACCTGCGTAATCAGATGCTGGAAGCGAAGAACTTCATTAAAAGTATCGATGAGCGACATAAAACCTTATTGAAAGTCGCGACCTGTATAGTGGAACATCAGAAAATGTTTCTGGAAATTGGTGCGGAAGGCATGAAACCTCTTGTTTTAAGAGATATTGCTGAAGAAGTCGAATTGCACGAGTCGACAGTTTCGCGTGTCACCACCAATAAATATATGCTGACCCCGCGTGGTCTATTTGAACTGAAATATTTCTTCTCGAGCCATGTTGGTACAACTTCTGGAGGAGAAGCATCCTCTACCGCCATTCGTGCCAAAATCAAGAAACTGATTGCTGAGGAAAATGCCCGTAAACCTTTATCTGACAATACTATTGCCAATATGTTGAAAGAAGAAGGGATTGATGTGGCACGACGTACGGTGGCGAAATATCGTGAATCGTTACATATTCCTTCATCTTCTGAACGAAAAGTCTTGATCTGAAATTTAAAATCTGGCTATTCTAAAGATTCATTATGACAGCATAATGAATCTTTTTTCTTTTGAGGAACAGTGAAATGGTTTAATCCAGTACTTCAAATACGAATTTTTTATTTATAAGTTACTGTATTTAAATTATTTTATATTGTGACTCTTCTAATCCTAACGAAGGTGAGGGATAGAACTATGCAAATAACAATTCGTGGACATCATTTATCGATTACGCCAGCAATTGAAGAACGTATAAAAACCAAGTTTTCACAAATGACTAAACACCTGGATCAGGTAAATAGTATGCAAGTGAAACTCTCTAAAGATCATCAAATTGATAAACGCTCTCGGAAGGGCAGCAGTAATCATATCGCAGAGGCGATTATCAGATTACCGGGAATCGAGTTTTTTGCCCACGCCACTGCTGATGATATGTATACCTCAATTAAAATTTTGACGGAAAAATTAAAACGACAGATTGACCGCTATCGGGAAATGCATTTACAGCAGCATGCTTTGGCCTTATAAAGGACAAATGATAAAAAAGAGGTTTTAAAAGCCTCTTTTTTTTATATATATAATGTATGGATCCATGAATTATTTTTGCTATTTATAGTAAAATGGCTCGTTTTACACCCTTAGTCCTATAAGAGGTCTTGTGATGAATAATGAACAGCTCACTGAAATTTTAAAAGCCGCTTTTCCCGAGGCGGATGTTGCTGTGAGTGGTCAGGGCGGAAAATTCGATCTCCGTATTGTGGATGATCAATTTGAAGGTAAGCGTCCAGTTGCACGCCAACAAGCTGTTTATGCTCCTCTCAATGCCCATATTGCCAGTGGTGCAGTTCACGCAGTAACGATTCGCGCGATGACAAAAGAAGAATGGCGCAAAGCAAGCTTATTTGGAGCTTAATCATTTAATGGATAAATTTTTAATTCAGGGCGGTATCAAGCTCGAAGGTGAAGTGCGCATTTCTGGTGCAAAGAATGCAGCACTTCCATTATTGGCAGCAATGATTCTGGCTGATACCCCGATTACGCTCAGAAATGTTCCTAATCTAAAAGATGTCAATACGTTGGTGAAGCTGATTGCTGGTCTTGGGATCACCATGACTTATGAAGGCGATACGGTTGTTGCTGATACGTCTACATTAGATAACCAGTTCGCACCGTATGAGCTCGTAAAAACTATGCGTGCTTCTATTTTGGTGCTTGGTCCATTATTGGCGCGCTATGGCAGTGCAAAAGTGTCTTTACCAGGCGGTTGTGCGATTGGCTCCCGTCCTGTCGATCAGCATTTGAAAGCTTTAGAAGCTTTAGGTGCCGAGATTGAAGTCGAAGCTGGTTATGTACATGCCAAAGTCGATGGTCGCCTGAAAGGTGGCGAAGTCGTTTTTGATATGGTGACTGTAGGTGGAACAGAAAATATTCTGATGGCTGCCGTGTTGGCCGATGGTGTGACCACGATTCGCAATGCAGCACGTGAACCTGAGATCACTGATCTTGCGCAAATGCTGATCAAGATGGGTGCCAAGATTGAAGGTCTAGATACCGATACTTTAATTGTGACCGGTGTCGAACGTCTGCATGGCTGTGAATATGCGGTTGTTGCTGACCGGATTGAAACCGGTTCATATCTGGCAGCAGCAGCGATCACTGGCGGTCGTATCAAAACCACGCATACTGATCCATCCCTGATGGAAGCGGTGCTGGACAAGTTTGAAGAAATGGGCGCAGAAGTGACCCGTGGTGACGACTGGATTGAACTGGATATGCTGGGTAAACGTCCGAAAGCTGTCAGCTTCCAAACCTTACCACATCCAGAATTTCCAACCGATATGCAAGCCCAGATTATGGCTGTGAATGCCATTGCTCAAGGCTTTGCGACAATTTCTGAAACGATTTTTGAAAACCGTTTCATGCATGTTCCTGAATTGGCACGTATGGGCGCCAATATTCAGGTTGAAGGTAATGATGCTGTGGTAACTGGTGTAGAAAAACTTTCTGCTGCACCCGTAATGGCAACAGATTTACGTGCTTCGTTCTCTTTGGTGCTGGCAGCACTTGCCGCTGAAGGTGAAACGCTGATTGACCGTATTTATCATATTGACCGCGGTTATGAAGATGTAGAAGCAAAGTTACAAAGTTTAGGTGCCCAAATTAAGCGAGTAAATTAATGAGCGATATGAGAAACGATGATCCAAACTTTGACGTAATGGGCAATTTTGATCATGGTTTAACTTTGGCATTAAGTAAGGGGCGTATCTTAAAAGAGACTTTACCTTTGCTAGAAACAGCAGGGATTAACCTTTTAGAAGATCCTGATAAATCTCGTAAATTGATTTTCCCGACCACGCATAAACAGGTTCGTATCTTAATTTTACGTGCTTCAGATGTACCGACTTATGTTGAAAATGGTGCAGCCGATATTGGTGTGGCCGGTAAAGATGTATTGATGGAACATGGCGCGCAAAACGTCTATGAACCATTGGACCTGAAAATTGCGGTATGTAAATTGATGACCGCCGGTAAGGTGGGGATGCAACGTCCTAAAGGTCGTTTAAAAATTGCGACCAAGTACGTGAATTTGACCCGTCAATACTATGCCAGCCTTGGCGAGCAGGTTGATGTGATCAAGCTGTATGGCTCCATGGAACTTGCACCACTGGTCGGTCTGGGCGATTACATTGTCGATGTCGTAGATACAGGCAATACTTTGCGTGCCAATGGTTTAGAGCCACTTGAAGAAATCTGTAAAGTGTCTTCGCGTTTAATCGTGAATAAAGCCAGCTTTAAGCGTAAGCAAGCGTTGTTAAATCCGATTCTGGCACAGCTTGAAAAAGCCGTGGAAGAACGTGAAAAGGCCAAACAGGCCTAAATTTGTTGCATAAAAAAACCGTCCTCTTAGGGCGGTTTTTTTATTCGATTGAACATAAATATGATGTAAATTCTTTCATCAATTTTACCAAAAGCTATTTCCAATAAAACTCATAGGGCTAGAGCACTATAGCTGCCGACAAAAGTCTGGAAAACAGGTAAACTAAAGCCTTCGAATTCAAACCTGATGGGTAAATTGATGCGACGTTTATCGACCCAAGATCAAAACTTCAAGCAAGCATTTGCTGACTTGTTGGCTTTTGAAACTGTTAATGATCCTGAACTTTTAAAAACCGTAGATCAAATTATTGCTGATGTTCGTCAGCATGGTGATGCTCAAGTTCTTAAACTCACTCAACAGTTCGATCGACATCCGGCGCATCAATTTTCAGATTTAGAGTTAAGCCAAGAGCAACTAAAAGCTGCCTTCGAGGGTCTAACAACTGAAGTGCGCGAAGCCTTAGAACTTGCTGCATCACGCGTGCGTGAATTTCACCAGGCACAAAAACAGGACGGCTGGACCTATGTCGATGCTTTGGGGAATACGCTCGGTCAGAAAGTGACCCCACTGGATCGTGTCGGGATTTATGTACCGGGTGGTCTGGCATCTTATCCATCTTCAGTATTGATGAATGCGGTGCCTGCACATGTCGCAGGAGTGCCGGAAATTATTATGGTGGTACCTGCACCGAATGGTGATTTAAATCCATTGGTATTGGCGGCTGCATATCTGGCAGGCGTAACGCGTGTCTTTACAATTGGTGGTGCGCAAGCGGTTGCGGCATTGGCTTATGGTACAGAAACCATTCCATCAGTCGATAAAATCACAGGTCCGGGGAACCGTTTTGTGGCTGCGGCAAAACGTGCGGTGTTCGGTCAGGTCGGTATCGACATGATTGCAGGACCTTCTGAAATTCTGGTCTATGCCGAAGGCCAAAATAATGCTGAATGGCTGGCGATGGATTTACTTTCGCAAGCTGAGCATGACACTGTGGCACAGGCCATTTTCATTACACCAGATGAACAGTTGCTGAATGATGTTGAGCAGGCGATTGAAATGCATCTGGCAACCTTGCCAAAGGCAGAAATTGCCCGTACCTCGATTGCCAATCGTGGTGCTTTGGTCTTGGTGAAAGACCGCCAAGAAGCATCGGATTTGATTAATCAGGTGGCGCCTGAGCATTTGATGTTATGTTTAGATGATGCAGAAGCAATGTCTGATAGCATTCGTCACGCAGGTGCAATCTTTATGGGTCGTTATACGCCTGAAGCCATTGGTGATTACTGTGCCGGTCCAAACCACGTCTTGCCAACTTCAGGTACTGCGCGTTTTTCATCGCCACTTGGTGTCTATGATTTCCAGAAGCGCTCAAGCCTGATCATGTGCTCACAAGAAGGTGTAAAAACTTTAGCAAAAACCGCGGATATCTTGGCGCAACAAGAAAACCTGGATGCACATGCGCGTTCAGCACGTTATCGTTATCAATCATAAATAGCATTACAACCTCTCACTGACCCTCTCCTAAAAGGAGAGGAGAATTTAAACCACAAAAATCTTGTGTCTTTAGTAATGAAAATTCCTCTCCCTTTGGAGAGGTTAGGAGAGGGTTTAAAGAGAATACAAAATGAATATCACAACAGAACAAATGCGTTTTTGGAGTCCTGAAGTACGTGAATTAAAACCGTATACTCCAGGCGAACAACCAAAAATCCAGAATATTTTAAAACTTAATACCAATGAAAATCCGTATCCACCTTCACCCAAAGTGGTAGAAGCGGTTCAAAAGGTACTTGCGAATTCGGCGGATGTTTTGCGTTTGTATCCAGACCCTGATGCATCAGAGTTGAAACAGGCGATCGCTAAACAACAAAATGTACCTGTTGAAACCGTATTTGTTGGCAATGGCTCAGATGAAGTCTTGGCGCATATCTTTAAAGCATTTTTTGTTCAAGAAAAACCTGTACTTTATCCAGATATTACCTATAGTTTCTATCCAGTTTATAGTCAGTTTTTTGGCGTCAAAACCAAAATCTTGCCACTCAATGATAACTTTGAAATTGTTGTAGATGACTATAAACAAGCTAATGGCGGCATTATTATTACTAATCCTAATGCGCCGACCAGTATTGATCTAGGTTTGGCTGCGATTGGAGAAATTTTGCAAGCCAATCCGGATTCAGTGGTGGTGATTGATGAAGCCTATGTCGACTTCGGTGCAGAATCAGCAGTCAAGCTGGTTGAGAAATATGAAAATTTAGTGGTATGTCAAACCACATCGAAGTCACGTTCTCTTGCTGGTCTGCGAGTGGGTTTTGCGATTGCTCAGCCACATTTGATTGCAGCACTTGAAGCAGTCAAAAATAGCTTTAACTCTTATCCGATGGACCGTTTTGCGATTGCTGCAGCGGTAGCTTCATTTGAAGATCAAGCCTACTTTGAAGCACAAAATGCAAAAGTGATTAAGAGTCGTGAAAAGTTGGTGTCCCAATTAAATGAGCTTGGTTTTAAAGTTTTACCATCGAGTGCTAACTTTATTTTTGCCTCATTGCCATTTAAGGATGCAGGCGAACTTGCAAGTGAGTTGCGTGAACGTGGCATTATCGTACGTTATTTTAACAAGCCACGTATTAACCAGTTTTTAAGAATTACTATTGGTACAGATGAGCAAAATCAGCGTTTAGTGGATACATTAAAAAACGAGATTTTAGTTTAATCTCTCAAAACCCCTCTTTCATAAAGAGGGAATTTTTCCTCTCTTTTTAAAGGGAGGCTAGAAGGGATTAAAAAAGCGAATCAAATGATTCGCTTTTTTATTTATTCAGGCTGATACCACGTATTTAACAGATCCAGCATTGCTGAAATTTTATCAAAACATTCTTGGTATTCCGCATCACAATCCGAAGAAATGGTAATACCACCACCCGCCCATAAAGAAACATCTTCCTGATATTTTTGGATGGAACGAATCAGGATGTTCCAGGAACCGGTACCATCAAAATTAAAATAACCCATTGATCCACAATAAGCCCCACGTGCTGCACCTTCCAATTCAGCAATAATCTGCATGGCACGAATTTTAGGTGCGCCCGTAATTGAGCCACCTGGTAGGGCTGACATTAACACCTCGAAAGGATTCACATCTGCTTTTAAGGTCGCTTCTACTTCGCTCACCATATGATGCACTTGATTAAAACTTTCGATATTAAATAATTTAGGTGTTTTAACCGAGCCTGTTTCCGCATAAACACTTAAATCATTACGTAATAAATCCACAATCATGACATTTTCTGCCTGATCTTTTTCCGATGCTTTTAAGGTGTGTTTAGATTGTTCATCCAGCACTGGATCGCTATAGCGTGGCATGGTGCCTTTAATTGGTTTGGTGATAATTTTCCGATTTTTTTCGAAGTCAATAAATAACTCGGGTGAGCAGCTGAGTAATTCAAAATCACCAATACGCAGATAACCCGCATAGGGCGCTTCGGTTAATGTCCAGAATGCTTGGGCAGTCGCTAAGAGGGAGCCTTGGGCACGACCTTTAAATTCTTGGGTCAGATTAATCTGATAGCAGTCACCTGCAACAATATAGTCCTGAATTTTCTGAAAAGCCTGAGTATAGACAGATTTGGTCCAGCGTGAGCTACAAGGATTGTTTAAATGAAATGTCGGGTGAATTTTATCTTGGTTAAGTAAGTTCTGAATATGATTGAAAATCTGTTCTGCCTGTGGATCATCACTATAGAACATCCAGCCATCAGGGGTTGGTTTAATGTAGGAAGAAAATTGACCAATAAATAAACCAGGTTGAGTACGATCTGGATAATGAATATATTGTTGAGCCGCATAATCATAGCTGATAAAACCAACATAACCTCCATGAAATCCATTCTTTTGAAGATTTTTTAATGCATCGATTGCTAAATTAAATTCAGATGGGCTGGGTTGATATTGTTCAATCCCTGTTCTTTTAAAAGACTGAATTTGTGATGTCTGCGCAACAAAATATTCTTGAGCGCAGCAGGCAATAAAAGGCTGACCATTATTATTTAAATACACCAGATGATCTAATGTCTTCAATGCGGATAATAGATCTGTAACCAGACGTGATTCAAACTTTAAGGGACGATGATAGAGAGTTTCGGTCATTCAGTTATGGAGAGTTCAATATGACTCACTATTTTATATCAAGAAGTCAGGAAAATATTTTTAAATCATGAAATACCGTTTATCGGTAAGCGACAGATTGCGACCAACAACAGTTGATCAAAAACTGACTCGACGCTAATTTAAGTGGGCTAGCAAATTACTCAAGGAAAGATGCTTAAGCTGTCAGAAAATAAAAAATACAGCCTAAACACTGAGTAATTCACAACCAAAAAAAATAGTACTCTTGGGAGAGTAAACAATGAAAAAATTTACAAAATTAGTTTTAGCGACTTCAGTTGCATTTAGTGCCAATGCGATGGCGATGCAAGCAATGGATGATGCATCTCTAAGCGAAACAACGGGTCAAGACGGTATTAGTATTGGTATCGGTATTTCAAAAATTGAAATTGAAAAACTATTTATTCATGACAATGATGGTTTATCTTCTGGTTCTACAATGAAGTCAACTGGTTTATTATCAGATGCAAGTGGTGTTGTATATAAAACTGGTACATTGGCAACGAATCAAGGTGGAGCGGTAGTAAATATCAATACACGAACCGCTTCATATGACCCTGTTGCAAAAGATGTCAGCTTAGGTGGTACAGGTGGGGCTGCTGCAATCGTAATCTATGGTAATGGTGAAGTAGGTCATAAGAATGAAAACCATGGTGTTGTTGTTGGTGCAAACTATGATGACAATGGGGCTTACTTACTAGCTTCGCGCAACCTTATGGATTTAAAAATTGATTCAGATGCAAATGGTGGTGATCCGTTCATTAACATTGCAGCTGAAGTTTCAGGCTTAGACATCAGTATTGGTAAAATTGGTGTTGTATCAAGTGGTGCTGAACCAGCTGCTAATGCAAATACTATTCGTCGTGGTGGTCAAGGCAAGGTTAATGACATTTTGTCTGGCTTATCTCTTAAAACAGGTCCTATGTCTGCAAACATTCAATTGGGTGCAGCACCTCAAGGCGCGATGATCAAGTTGAATGCGACAATGATTGGTGGTTTAACAATCAACGATTTGGGTATTCTTGATAATTCAACAGATGGTGCAACAATTGCTGCAGGTGTAACAACGGATGGTCCCGGTGAAATCTTTATCGACAGTATCAAGCTTACAGATGCTAATTCTAAAAATTTAACTTTAAATCAAAATATTAGTGTATTTGGTGAGTCAACTGTAAATAAAGGTTTTATTCGTATTGTCAGTACAAGTGGTGCGCATGATAACTATGTGAAAGGTATTCATTTAGGTAGCCGTGATGCTGCATCAATTGGTGATATGGAAGTTCAAGGAATGCAGACTTATTATAGTCCAGCGCAAGGTACATACCATCCAGGCGCAGTTATTACTATTTCAGGTCACTAATCTTCATTTAAAAAAAGCGCGTGTTTACACGCGTTTTTTTTATGACTAAATCATTTATCCAAAAAATAAAAAAAATGCTGTATTTTTTTGAAAAAGAAGGTATCTTTCTAGTTACAGGGAAGTAGAGTGAATGCTCTATAAAAAGAAAAATAGGCGCATCATGCCCATTATAAGAAAAGTTAATAATTATGTTAGAGATCGCGTTGGGCTCGGCATTGATGTATTACGCTGCCAAAGAAGCTCTGGATATCAAAAAACAGCCAAATGGTGCTGTTCACTATACTGAAGTTCTTGATTCAAGAAATGACTCTTTTGTACGTATGCACCGTGAAGCTGTAGAAGTAAAACCGGCACTTCTGGATCAGTTTCAGGGCATTGTACGTCAGGCTTATGATTATAGTTGTGGTTCGGCAGCGCTTACGACCCTGCTCAATGGTTATGTCGGTACGCAGCTGGATGAGCAGCAAGTCATGAGTGGGCTGATGAAATTCGGTGAAACGGATAAAATTGTTGAACGCCGTAGTTTTTCTCTGCTTGATATGAAGCGCTTTGTGTCAGCCTTAGGGTTGGAAAGTGGAGGCTATCGAGGGGAGTTCAAAGATTTAGTTAATCAAGATCAGCCCGCCATTGTTCCGATTTCCTATGCAGGATTTAAGCATTTTGTAGTTTATAAAGGTTATAAAAATGGCCGGGTTTATGTTGCAGATCCAGCACTTGGTAATATCAGTTTTGAGGAACGGCGTTTTCAGGATATTTGGGAAAATAACACTTTGTTCCTGATTAATGTACCTGAACAATATCGCAAAAAATTTCTAGCATTAAAAGAATCAGATATGCGTCATGTAGAAGATGCTACGATCAATCGCTATGCCTTGGTTGACATGCAGTATCCACAATTTTATATGGACAAAATTGCTGATAAAGCTTCTACGATCCGTATGGACCGTAATCGTAATACAGAGTCAGAAAAATTTGGGGAATATCAACATAACTTCCTGAGACTGTATTACAAGAATAAATAAAATGAAAAACAGTAATAAAAATTAAAATGGTGAAATGGATATGAACAGTAAATGGATGAACAAGACGTTCTTGGCACTGAGCATTCAAATGGTAATGGGCGTTGCATTTGCTGCAGAAGAACCAGCACTAGGTGAATACGAAACAGTTGATGAAGAAGTTGTCGTTGAAACTGCTGCATCTGTACCCGATCAAACTAGGCAAGTCGAAACGCAGGCTGCAGAAGAGTCAGAACTAGGTGAATATGAAGCGGTTGAAGAGGCTGTCGTGGAAACAGCAGCACCTGTAGAGACTCAGGCTAACCAAGTAGTAGATGCATCTCAAGCTTTACAGCAACAAGAAGGAGATGCTACTCAAGCAGCTAACCTGGAAGAAGTGTTTACGTCAAATGAACGCCAATACTCTCTGATAAAACAAGGCGAAATTTCATCATATTACGATATTGATTATACCTATTATCGAGACACCCAACTTGATATAGAAATGGCACAGGGCCAATTGTATCAACTACGTGTTCAAGAAAATGCAACACATAGTATGACTAATACTTTCACTTTCCAATATGGCGTGAAAGATAACCTGACCTTGACTGCATCCCTACCTTTAGTGGCCAAAACTGACTTGTTAAAAGATACGTCTACGGCAGGCTTGGGTGATATTAGTCTGGGTGCTCGCTGGGAGCCCTTCCCACTAAAAGCAGGTCGTCTGCCTCTGATTTTATTTGGTAATTTATCAACTAAAACCGGTGATAGCCCTTATGAAATTAATGCCGCGACAGATCTGGCAGCAGGAAAGGGCTATTACTCTGCTGGAGTGGGTGCTAGTACACGTAAATACATTGACCCAGTTGTATTGTTTGCATCGGTTTCTGCGAACTATGGTTTTAAAGAATCGGGCCTGAATCAGCGTCGAGGTAGCCGGATTATTGAGGAGTTTGAACCTGGTGTTAGTGGAGGCTTTGCCTTTGGTTTCGCATATTCATTTAACTATGATGTTTCGATGACCATGTCCTATCAGCAAAGCTTTAATACTGGTGCGGAATTTAACTATAACACTGGTGAAAGTTATTCTGCTGCAGATCAGACCAGTTCTACCTTTGCAATTTCCTTAGGGGTGCGAGTTTCTCCAGAAACAATTGTTAATGGTACCGTTGGCCTAGGGCTGACCGAAGATGCACCGGATGTTTCGTTGGGACTGTCATTCCCACTTGATATTTTAGGTTTTGGTAAAAAAATTAGTTAATAGGGGTGTCGTATGAAAAACATTCGACTTAGCCCGTTATTAACAGGAATTATTCTTGCGGGCTGTTCAAGTTATACCTTTGCACAATTGGGAACCAACCTTTCAGTTGATTTACGTGCACTATCCATGGGGAATGCCGTCACCGCAGATCCTCCAGGGGTCAATGCCATCCACTTTAACCCGGCTGCACTGACTAAAATTGATGGTCTGCAAACCGAACAGCAAATCATTGTGGCTAATTTTGATATCCAGCGTGAGTTTTCAGTACCGGCCGGATATAACGTATTTGGCTATTCTGATGATCCTATTGTCTGTAATGACGGTCCTGAAGTTTCATCTGATTTGTGTACCGATTTTAAAGGCCCAGTCAAAGGCGATGTGGAATATGTCAGCCTGTATGTTCCTTTTCTGAAAAAAATGGTGGATTTAGGCGAAGGTCTTCCTTTGACTGCACCCACGATGGGGATCGCATACAATCCCCCTGGATCGAAAGCCACTTATGCGACTGCTGTTTATGCTCCTCTCATGGCAGGTTTTGGTCATGAAGATGGGAACCCGGCAAACTTTATGGGACAGCAGGTTGCTTTAGAGCGGATTACCTATCTGTCACCATCCATCGGTTATGAGGTCAATGACCAACTGTCGATTGGTGCTTCTATCGGGATGTCTTATCAAGCCATCGGGATGAAAACGGACTTGCGTTTCCCGAATGAGTTGATTGGGATGTTGCGTATGATCGACGAAGTCGTGTGTACGCCGTTTAAAGAAAATTCCGACATTATTACAGATATTCTTTTGCTCGGGATCTGTAATGCGGATGAGGGGATGAACCCATTTGGCAAGTTTGGTCAAATGCAACTGGAGCTTGAGCAGAACTTAAGCCCAAGTTATAACCTGGGAATATTGTGGGAACCGCGCGAAGACTTTAGTTTTGGTATGGTGTACCAAAGTGCTGCAAAAATGCGCTTAAAAGGTAAATATCATATTGATAATGCCAAAGCTCCTCAGGAAATGATTAAAGGTTTAATGACCTCACCGACCGGCCAGATTCTGGCTGCAATTCTTGGATTTCCTAATTACATACCATCGAGTGAATCTGGTCTGGTGTCGCAGGATTTTGAATATCCGGCGCATTTTCAGGCAGGTATCAAATATAAAGTGATGCCAGATTTGCAAGTGAATTTTGATATTGGCTGGACAGATTACAAGGTCTGGGACGAATTTAAATTCGAATTTGATCGTACCATTTCAGCCCTAAAAATTGCCAAAATTTTGTCTGCCAATGTTACTGACTCAACCTTGGCTTTACCGATGGGATTTGAATCGCCGTGGAACTTTGGTATCGGGATGGAGTATTCCGCTACAGACCGTTTGAAGCTTCGGGCAGGTTATGAACCACGGACCAGTGCTATTCCAAAAAATAAGCGTAATACCATGGTACCGATCAATGGTGCACAGTTATTTGGTTTAGGTGTGGGTTACCGTTTTGATGCAGACACTGATCTGGATCTATCAATTGGTTTCTTGCGTAGCAAAGATCAGATTCCAGCAAATACCAGTAGTTTAGCCAACCAGACAGGGGTAAATAACCTGTTATTAAACCCATATGCAGGTTTAAACGTAAAAACAGATACCAAAATTACAATTTTAGGTTTGAACTATCGCACGCGTTGGTAAGGGAAAAATGATCAAGACAAGGAACGTTGGATTGACAGCGGTACTGGCATTAAATCTGGTATCCGTGTCTTTTTATACAAGCGCTAAAGAATTTATTACGATTATTGGTCCAGATAGCCGACCATTAGTCGTACCCCGTAATAATGCAGAGAAAAAAACTGAAGACAAATCTCGATTGTTGAAAAAAGTAGAAGCTGCAATAGTTCAGCCTGTAACTGTAAGACAAAACTTAGAAAAAGTGTCCGTCGTAAAAAATGGACAAGTCAAACCTAAGCATGACCATAATATGGTTGTACAACCAGTACAACCAGTACAACCAGTACAACCAGTACAACCAGTACAACCAGTACAACCAGTACAACCAGTACAACCAGTACAACCAGTACAACCAGTACAACCAGTACAACCGCATATTGCGCAAGAAAAGATTCAGTCTAAACCACAATTAATACTTGGATCTCAAACTATTCAAACTCCTGATGCTGGAGTTGGATCTTCTGTTGCTACCATACAAAAGCCGGGATTTAGCCAAGTTGAAGGCATTGAATATGTGGATAGTGAGTATCTGGAAAATAAAGAATTTAATTTGGAAGGCAAAAAACGTTTCTATAGCATGCCCGAAGGAGTAGTAGATAAAAATATTGGAACTACCCGGATCCAGACAATTGAACGTGAAAAAGGGGTGGGACAATCCGTATTAAAATCCTTGTTTCAAACGCCAGAAGTAGATTCTGGTCCTGTAGTACTGGCTCAAAGTTATTATCGTATTTCACAGTCGGAGACCATCGATAGCTTGGGCAAGCAGTGTTTTAATGATAAGAAAATTAAAAAAGCGAAAGAAATCAGCCTTAAAAAAGCAGTTAACCTGTGGCCTCGCGCACCTCTTAAAGCAGACGAATTTGATTTTGAAGTGGTAAAGCTTCAATCCGATATCCAGAATATTCAGATCAACTCTTATGCTTCTAGCCAGAAAAATCCAACGTATTATTGGCCTTTTGTTGTGTTTTTAGACAGTCGCGGCTGTGTGCTTGAAGGAGCGGGCGGTTTTAAAAATCAGGAAGGCCAGGCGAATATTATTCAACATGAGCGTATCGAAGGGGTTCTCCAGATTCCTGCTCAAAGTGAATATATATTATTGACGCCTTTGGCCTCAGCAATAGATGTTGAAGACAAGATGCTGACAAATCATGGACAACTAAAATTAGTCGCCATTCGATAAGGACTATTCGAGTACAAAAAGATGAAAAATAAAATATTATTTCCATTTGCTTTAACCACACTTTTAACGGCACTGAGTGGGTGTGGTGGGGAAAGTGCCAATGTCATTCCAGAAAAAAATGATGAAGCCACGACCAATGGTACTTGTACCCCAGGTACAACTAACTGTGTGGAATGGGGGCTGGAATATCCGCTCGATGGTTTGAACTTTAACTGTAGTAGCGATACAGAAAATACCTTTATTACGTTATTTGATAGTAAAAATGGGGTAGCTTCTGGAACCTGCCAAAAGACCGATAATATTGAGTTTTCTATTCAAAGTTTTGGTTCGAATAAGATTAATTTAGGTCAAATAAAACTCAGTGATTATGCCAGTTTTAGTGCCCAGACTCAGCTGCCACGTTTAAGTGTGATTGATATTGCGAGTGGGATTAGCGGACGTCGGGTAAGTAACTTGGAGCCTGGTGATCCTACCGTTCAGGTGGCCATGCGTCTGGTTAAAATTCTGCAAGCTTTGGCACTACAAAAGGGAAGTATTGTTAATCCATCTGATGTGCAACCTTTATATATTACTGAAGACATGCGCAAAAATTTGGCTAAAATCAGTGGAAATATTAGTCTGACTGATACTGATTTGGCGACTAAAATCAAAGATTTTGTTGATATCAGCACAATTTCGGATGAGGTTGCTTTTACCACAGTCAAAAAACTGGTGACGATTGCCAACGCAGCTGTGTATCAGCCAGAATTTTCATTATTTTCAACATCCGGCGTGATTGGAAGTAACCTGACGGGTTCAGATGGACTGGTGGGTTGTAATCAAAGCCCTTGTGATATTAAGAATAAGAATACTAAATATTTATTTGGCCATTTTATGCTGATTACCGATCGCCAGGGCTATACCTTTGGCAGTGGCCTGCAATGGCGTGATACTCAGTCAAAAGTGGCGAAAGAAAATTTATCCTCCTTAGGGGGAGTTAATGCTGAACTCATCCGTAAGGTGAAACCGGTACAAATGACCGCTGATCCACAAAGTTCATGGATTCATCCAACCAGTAAAACCATTAACACGCCTTACCGCCTGAATGTCGCAAATAATGCGACTCAGCTTGAGTTGTATCAAGGCAGATTATTGAATGATTATGTGATCGCGGGTAAAGAAGCTTTCTATAAGGTGGTGACTGACAAAAAATCGCTGGATACTTCCGATCAAGCCAACTTGGGGTTGTGGCGTTTGCAGGCCGATGGTGAAAACTATACGGGAAGCGTTGATCTCTATAAGATTTTCCCGATTAGTTATCTGGATCGTCAGGTCTTTAAAACAGCGCAGAACGTGGGAGATAAGGAGAAATATATCTTCCCAATGTATGCCAATCTGGAATTTAAATTTACAGATAGCACTGTCAGCCCAATTACTTTAGGAATTGTAATTGACAGTAATGGTGATGTACGCACCAATATGCAATCCTCTAATAATTTCGCGACTGATCCGGTGAATGGCTGTAAGGGTGATGTGTTGGCAGATACGCTCTTAGATCATCAAGACATACAACAATACCGCCTCGGGACTTTGGGACGTGCATTTGTCGCTGATAAAGCGGTTTCCATGCGCCTGATTTTGGCCAATGAAAAGTTTGGTAATATCAATGGCGCATTGGTAGGGGTAGACTCACGCATCCAGTCGTCACCGGATTCTAGGGATTCGATTGTGATCGGTGGTGCACTGCTCAATTTGTCTAATGTGTTGGATACTAATGTCGGCCAGAATGGGCGTGTAACTTTCCTGAATTCGGCAGGTGATGGGGTACAATGGGCCAATACCTATGCGAGTTTTCAAAAAGTTTATAATAATAACAATGAGGGTGAAACACCGGCAGATATTAGCCTGGCAAAATTAAACGGTGGTTCGGTTGAGTTTAAACTTGCGGATTGCTACCAAGTCAAAGCCAAATAATATTCCTTAAAAATAAAAAATCCCATCTTAGTATGGGATTTTTTTTATGCATGTTAGGTTTAACCCGTGTGGTCTAGACGCGTGCCTAAGGTTTCCAGATGCATTGGAAAAATATTATTTTTACGGTCTTCAAAATAATGTCTGAGGGTATGTTCTACACTCGGGAAGGCAAGTTCAGTCCAGGGAATATCTGCTTCATCAAATAAACGTGTTTCGATGGTCTCTTCACCCGCACCAAATTTTCCATCAATCAGATTGGCTTTAAATAGCACATAAATCTGACCAATACGCGGAATATTATACATACAGTAAAGCTGTTCAATGTCTACTTCAGCTTCGGCTTCTTCGCGGGTTTCCCGTGCAGCCCCTTGCTCCATGGTTTCAAACAGTTCCATATAGCCAGCAGGTAAAGTCCATAAGCCGTAGCGTGGTTCAATAGCACGACGGCACAACAGCACTTTGTTTTCGAATAAGACTAAAGCACCACAAATTACTTTCGGATTAATGTAATGAATAGAGCCGCATGAATCACATACGCTGCGAATTTGCTGATCGCCCAAAGGAATTTTAGCAGTGGTTTTATGTCCACAATTCACACAGAAGTTCATATTCATCATCAATGATAAAAGTATGCTCAGGATAACTGAAAAAGCAAAATTTGGCATCATTTCTCTCCCGCCCCGACTAAAATCAGCTATGATGAAATTATGATCATCGTCAGGGTTGAAAGAATGGATGCATGTGAATTGACACAAAGGTTGCAGCAACGCTTACGTTTTTCCAAGCGTATCCGATCTGCTCATGCTGCCGTGTTGATTGCAATTACAGATGAAGCTGATCCGAAAGTATTGCTGACGCGCCGTTCAGCTTATTTGAATAATCATGCTGGAGAAGTCTCATTTCCGGGTGGCAAGCGCGATCCGCAAGATACCAGTAATATTGTGGTGGCTTTAAGGGAAGCCTATGAGGAAACGGCACTCAATCCTTTTGATGTGCATTTAATGGGTGATTTACCCATGCAAAAAGCCCGCAATGGCATGCTGGTCAAACCGATTGTGGGACTGATTCCTCCGCAAGTGAAGCTGATTCCACAACCGACGGAAATCGACCGGATTTTCTTTGCCTCATTGCAGCATTTGCTTGAAGTGACGCCTACGCCTTATGAAGTTCGCTTTGCCCAGCAAGCTTTATATTTTCCGAGTATGCGGGTAGAAAATGAAGTGGTTTGGGGCTTGACCGCACGTATGCTGATTTCTTTATTTCAATATGGGCTGGATTATAAAAAAGACTGGCCATTCTTGCTTAATTCTCCAACGTTTAAACGCTCCAAATTTTTTTAACCATTGAACAGGATTTTATCAATGTTGTACAAATTTCAGGGATACTTACCTACCGCTACACATCAGCCCTGGGATGGCTGGATAGCACCGACGGCAACAGTGATTGGACAAGTTGAGCTTGGACGACAAGTCAGTATCTGGTTCGGTGCCGTAGTACGTGCAGATAACAGTAAAATTAAATTGGGTGACTTTAGTAATGTGCAGGAAAATGCCGTACTACATACGGATGCCGGCATCGAGATGAATATTGGCAATTATGTGACAATTGGGCACCAGGCTATGCTGCATGGTTGTACCATTGGCGATAATAGCCTGATCGGAATTCAGGCCGTCATTTTGAACCATGCCGTGATTGGCAAGAATTGTATTATTGGTGCCAATGCCTTGATTCCGGAAGGCAAGGTGATTCCAGACAATTCCGTGGTGATGGGCTCACCCGGTAAAGTGGTAAAAACGCTGGATGATGACAGTGTTCAAAAATTAACAATGAGCGCCATGCATTATGCTGAGCATTTTCAGAAATTTCAGGATTTGGAAGAAGTGCAACTCTAAGGCACTTTTTTAATGAGTGAATCATAAGCCTAGATTTTCTAGGCATTTTTGTATCTGTTTCGGGAAAATCTCGCGTAGCGGATATGAGTGGAGTATCATATCCGCGTTTTTTATATTCTCTGAATTAAGGTTGTGCATGAAAGTGCTGGCATTGGAGACTGCCAATGAGCAGTGTTCCGTTTCTGTAATCGATGATACTCAAGAACTATTTTTTCAGCTTGATGCGCGCGCCAAGGCACAAACGCAAACGATTCTCCCGATGATTGAACAAGGTCTGCAAGATCTTGGGCTGGCCATTGCTGATTTGACCGCGATTGCCTTTAGTCGTGGTCCAGGTTCTTTTAGCGGTGTGCGTATTAATGCTGCTGTGACTCAGGCCTTGGCTTGGTCCAATGATGTGCCGGTGATTCCGGTGTCGACTTTGCAGGCTTTGGCACAGGCGGCTTATCGTCTGCACGGTCTGACTGAAGTGTCTGCAGTATTGGATGCCCGTATGAGTGAAGTCTATATCGCGAGCTATCAACTGGATGCCCAAGGAATTATGCAACCGGTCGATGATGAGCAACTGTTAAGTTATGCAGAAGGTAGCCAAGCTGTGCGCTTTACCCCGGTTGGCTCAGGTGCTGAACTGGTACAAAGCGAAACTTCAATTTATAAAGATGTGCATGCGACCGCACAGGATATCGCCAGCATTGCACGTGCAGCGGCACAAGCAGAAAACTGGGTCAGTGCAGAATTGGCATTACCCGTATATTTACGCGATAACGCGTGGAAAAAAATTCCAGAACAAGGTAAAGCATAATTAATTAGGATAAAGCATGGATCTTTTACTGCTACTCAAAGCGGCCATCATGGGTATTATCGAAGGCATTACCGAGTTTTTGCCTATTTCCAGTACCGGCCATTTGATTTTGGCATCAGAATTAATGAATTTCTGGACCAAGGAAAAGAGTGATGTATTTGTCATCGCGATCCAGATGGGGGCAATTGCTGCCGTTATTTATGAATATTGGGCACGTCTTTGGGGTGCAGCGACTGGGATTGTCAGCGGTGAACCGCAAGGTCGCCGTTTAGGCATTGGCCTGATTCTGGCTTCTATTCCGATTATATTGATTGGTCTGACTTTGGGACAAACTGTCAAACAATTACTGTTTAATGATATTGCCATCGCCATTGGTTTGATCGTCGGTGGTTTGATCATTATCTGGATTGAAAAGAATCCACCACAAGTCCGTGTGCATGAAGTTGAAGAACTCAGCATTAGAGATGCGATCTGGATTGGCCTGATTCAGGTTTTATCCTTGATACCGGGAACTTCCCGTTCAGGCGCAACCATTATCGGTGCAATGTTCCTAGGTGTGTCCCGTAAGGCAGCGACTGAATTCTCATTTTTCTTGGGTATTCCGGTCATTATCGGTGCTGGCCTGCTGGATCTTTATCAAAGCTATGATGTCTTAAATACGACTGAAGACTGGACCGTGATCGGAGTTGGGCTTCTGGTTTCCTTTATCTCGGCATTGATATTAATCCGAGCGCTGGTCGCTTATGTGGCCAAACGCGACTTTATGATCTTTGCCTGGTATCGTATTGCTTCGGGTCTGCTAATTTTATTATTTGCCTATACGGGTTGGAAACTATGGTAAGCGCGATTCGCTTATATACCGAATCTGACTATCAAGAGAAAGCACAGCACTTTGAGGCTGTGCTTTCTTCTCGTGGGGTGCAGGTCGAGATTGAAACTGTTGAAAAACTCAATGCACGTTTTTTCCGTTTAAATCCTGAACTGGCACTCTGTGTCGATGCTGACGGACTCTGGTTATGTGCCAACGGCATGAAGATGCAACCGGACTGGCAAGCGGAAACCGGGCGTTTAAAACGTGCATCTTTAAAGTCAGAAATGATTGCACGCGCCTGTAATTTAAGTGAAAAACCAAGCTTAGTCGATGCGACTGCGGGTCTAGGGCATGACAGTCTGTTGATGGCACATTTAGGTGCGCAAGTCACCCTGGTTGAACGGCATCCGATTCTGTTCACCTTGCTTGAAGATAGCCATACACGTGCCCAGTCGGATGCATTCCTGAGTCAGGTCGTGTCGCGGATTAATTTGGTCTTTTCTGATTCAGCCGATTATTTAAAACAGCAGGCCGAGCAGCAGCAGATTGTTGATGTGGTTTATCTTGATCCAATGTTCCCACAGCGGGATCAAAATCAGCAGGCAGTCAAAAAGCAGGCACAGGTCAAAAAACAGATGCAGCTGTTGCATATGTTATTACCTGAAGATGGTGAAATGGATCTGGGCGATAACCTTTTAGAACTGGCGCAGAAAATTGGCAAACGTGTTGTGGTCAAACGTCCGCGTCTGGCGGTATTTTTAGCCGGAAAAGAGCCAAATCATCAATGGCAAGGCGATGCTTGTCGCTTTGATGCGTATTTTCAGCATGAACTTGTCGCTGAATAGGATAATGGCTTCTTTATTAAGCAAAGATTTGTTATATATTTAAAATTAGCATTGATTAAATGCTTATCAAGCATAAACTTATTCAGCACATTAGCGAGCCACTCATCTCCTTGAAATCCTATGATCGACTTTAAACCCTCCATTAATTTTTGGCACGATTTTAAGAGCAACCAAATTGCCGGGATGTGGTTATTTCTGGGGTCGAGGCGTTCTTTACAACTGGTCCGTCCATCCATCATGCAACTGGTGTTCTGGGGGATCTTGGGTGGCTGCGCCAACAGTTTGTTTAGCTGGCTCAGTTCAGGCCGTATGGGAGATTTTAACTCTCAAGGTCTGATCAGTTATGCGCTTTGGCCTTTCATTGCCCTGATTGTCGGTATTTTTCTGTCACAGCGGGTCAATAATCCACGCTTGATGCTGGTGCCAGCCTTGTTGTGGCTGGTATTAGATACCCATATCATGCTGTTCCAGTGTCTGATCCAGTATCTGGGTGATCTGGATTATCTGCCTTATATCCTCTACGACTATATTCCAACGCTCTTTGTCATGCTGTTTGTCTGGCAAAGTCTGGCAGTCGTCTGGGTCATCTCGCGTGAATTAAAATGGCCGTGGTGGGAACGTGCGCTGATTATGCTGGCGACCCTGTTTACCTTGGTGGTCTGGCAGATTTCAGTTAAAGATCAGCCCATCTGGAAAGTTGAAGAAATTCCACCGAGTTTTGCCGAAGATGCTTTCTATGCCCAGCCAACTCTGCTGAACAAAGCGCTGGAAAATATCGAATACGGTGAATTCGCACAGTCGCACTGGTATTTCATGGGGGTGGCCGGAGCGAGCTATCAGGATGTATTCCATTCTGAAGTCGAGCGGATTAAAGAACAGTTTGATACCCGTTTTGGTACTTTTGGCCGATCGATTGCCTTGGTTAATCACCCAGCGACACGTACCACCATGCCGATTGCTTCCAAAACCAGTATGGAGCTGGCATTGCGCCGTATGGGGCAGCAGATGAACCGTGAAAGTGATGTGCTGTTTTTATATATGACCTCTCACGGTTTGCCGAATGTGTTCGAAATGGAAAATGCCCCACTGGATCTGGCGCAGGTCGATCCAAAATGGTTGCGTGAAACACTAGATGCATCAGGCATACGTTGGCGCGTGATTGTGATCTCGGCATGTTTTTCAGGCAGTTTTGCTTCTGCCTTACAGAATGACAATACCTTGGTGATTACGGCTTCGGCAGCTGACCGTCAGTCTTTTGGCTGTTCGAATGAAGCGGACTATACCTATTTTGGTCGTGCATTCTTTGACGAAGCAATGCGTGAAAATAGCAGCTTGCAAAGCGCTTTCGCACAGGCCACAGATACCGTAGCAAAATGGGAATCAGCTCAAGGTTTTGAGCCATCAGAACCGCAATGGGTCATCGGTAAGAATATGGAATTGATGTTGCCACAACTGGAGCAACGTTTATTTCCACAGACCAGTACGGCGACACCATCTCCCTAGACCAATGTCATCCACAGACCGGTTGTAATAATAAGGAATAGCCATGGAACTTATACAGAACAATAGAAGCTTTGAAGGTGAACAGCGGATTTATCGTTTTGATTCACGCTATCTTAAAACACCGACTAAATTTGGCATTTTTCTGCCGCCTCAAGCTTTAGAAGGTCACAGCTGTCCGGCATTATTCTATCTGGCAGGTTTGACCTGTACCGAAGAAACCTTTGCCATCAAGGCGCATGCACAGCGTTTGGCGGCGCAACTTGGCTTGATTCTGATTACACCAGATACCTCACCACGTGGTGAAAGCGTGGCAGAAGGCGACAACTGGGATATCGGTCAGGGTGCAGGTTTTTATATTAATGCCACTCAGGCACCATGGGCTGAACATTATCAGATGGAAAGCTTTATTGTCGATGAGCTTTATGCACTGGTCACTGAGGAGTTCGTGATTCATCCCGGCAAGATCGGCATCTTCGGCCACTCTATGGGCGGTCATGGCGCATTGACCTTGGCATATAAATATCCAGAAAAATTTAAATCTGTTTCAGCCTTTGCACCGATTTGTGCACCGAGTCAGTGTCCTTGGGGTGACAAGGCATTCTCGAATTATCTGGGTACTGAGAAAGAGGAATGGCTGAAACATGATGCGACCGCTTTGGTTCAAGAAAAGGGCGCATTATTTAGCGATATCCTGATTGATCAGGGTTTTTCGGACCAGTTCTATAACCAGCTCAATCCAGCCCTGTTTCAGCAAGCTTGTGATGCCGTGAACCAGCCGCTGACTTTGCGTGAACATCAGGGCTATGATCATGGCTATTACTTTATTCAAAGTTTCGTAGATGATCATTTGCAATTCCATGCCGTGCAGTTAAATCCTTAAAGTAGGACTGCAGATATGTAGCAAAGCCAAAAAAATTAAAAACCTCCAAAATGTTTTTACATTCTGGGGGTTTTTCTTTTAATATCAGATGTATAAAAGTATAAAAAATTGGGATCGTCATGCAGCAGACGGTATTCGTGTTAGTGAGCCATTATTTCCGGCTGCTTCAAGTTTTTCGACTGAAGCCACGCTTTCAGTCTGCCCTAAATATCAGCGTTATGGATTCAGATTTTATGGCAGTGCATCCGAATATTTTGGTATCTGGATGGTGAATCTGATGCTGACCATTGTGACATTGACCTTGTACAGCCCTTGGGTCAAGGCACGCCGTATGCGTTATTTCTACGGCAATACCCAATTTTTAAACCATCGCTTCGATTTTGTGGCCATGCCGAGCCGGATCCTGCTGGGTCGTCTGTTTGCACTGGAACTGTATCTGGTTACCGTTGTACTGACCAACTATTCAATCCTTGCCACCAGTTCTTTATTAATGGTCGCTGCCCTGTGTTTGCCTTGGCTCATTCGGATGACCCTGAAATTCAAGGCCCGAAATAGCAAATATGGCAATGTGCGTTTTTATTTTAATGGCAGCAACCGTGAGGCTTATAGGGTCTTATTTCTGGCCATCCTGATCAATATCTTTACTTTGCTGCTGTTTAGTCCGGTGATGATCTGGCTCTATAAACGCTATTGCTTTAATCATTTATCGATTGGTCAGCTGCAATTCAAGCTGAATATTAACTGGTCCAAATTTATGTCTGCCGTTTATCTGCCCTTTGGTCTTTGCCTGCTGGTTGGTATTGGCTGGCTTGCAGCAGTAGTGTACTGGGTGGACCGGATTGGAACCAATTTGTTTAGTCTGGGTTTACTGCTTAGCTATCTGCTTTGTCTGGCGCTGGTCTGGCCGATTATTTCTGCACGTTTATACATCATTACCTGGAATCATGTGGAGCTTGGTCAAAGTTACTTTAAAACACGGGTCACGACATGGCGTTATAGCTGGATTGTGCTGAGCAACTGGATGATACGTGTTCTTAGTCTGGGCTTAATGACACCTTGGGCTGTCATCCGTTTATATGAATATCAGTTAAAACACTTAGAACTCTATGTAGTAGACGATGAAACTGACCTGAAGCATATCTTGCAACCTGATCCGAGTGCCTTGGCTGATGAAATCCTGGACGTATTTGATTTCGATGCGTCGTTATAGGAGTAAATGTGATGAAACGACCTGTCGAAGTTAAGTTTTATGATGGAATTCTCGCTGAAGCCCGTCGTGCTTGGATTGTACCGGATCAGCAACAAGGGGTTGCCCTGAAACTTGATGAAGATATTCCAGCACAAGTTAGCGATGCAGATTTTTATTTTGCTTATCCGGACATGGCCTACATTGGTGGTGTCGGTGGTCGTAAACCGATTATTGAGCTGCCTGAAGAGCGTCGGATTGAATTTTTAAGCAAAGCGCCGCATTGGCTCGGCATTAAACATAAAGATATTTATCATGCGATCTGGAAGTTTGAACGTTCACCGATCCTGATTTTCTTTTCCATGATCATCGTGATTAGTGCAGTGATTGTGATTTTAAAATGGGGGATTCCTTATACTGCCAAACAGCTGGCAAAGCTCCTTCCGGAGCAGACTTTAATTGAAGTAGGCAACCGGACAGAGCAGCAATTAATTGCCCAGACTCAGCCAAGTACACTCCCGGCAGAACAACAGACGCGATTGAAAACTTTGTATGAACAAAAGATTGCTGTAGGAAAACCTGCAAAAATTATTTTCCGTCAAGGTGGATCAAGCATGGGCATGAATGCCGCAGCCATCCCGAATAACACCATTATTGTGACCGATGAACTGGTGAAAATCAGCGGCACCGATGAAGAAGTCCTTGCAGTACTGGCCCACGAACAAGGCCATCTGGTACAAAAACACAGCATGCAAAAATTGATTTCTAATCTGGGTGCGGCGGGACTGTTTGCCTTGGTGACTGGAGATTTAAGTGATGTGGTCACAACCTCTGTAGTGGTACTGACCGATGCCGGATATTCACAGGCGATTGAACTGGATGCCGATGACTATGCCATGCAGCATTTGCATCAACAGCAGATTTCCAGTATTCACTTGTCTAACTTTTTGCAGCGGGTGGAAAATGTCAGAATACTGGCAGAGGAATCGCAAACCTTAAAAATGAAAAATTTCACCCTGAATATTGATGGAAAAGACCGTCACCTGACAGAAACCGAATTGAAATGGATTCGCCTGATCGGGAAGTTTAAAAAATATCTGGAATCACATCCCGAACTGCATAAAAGGATTCAGCGTATTCATGCCTTTAATGAACAAGCGAATCATCGTATTTAGTTTCTGATCATTGCTATGTCTTGATCATCAAGGCTTTTTAGTCCCTATCTTTGCCAGTCGGCAGTCAGATGTTCCTGTCCCATACGGATCAGATGATCCAGAACCACATTTTCGAGTTTATTCAGGTCAGTGGAATCAGCATTGCTCTGAATCGTTACGGTTAGATGATCCTGTTCAGGAGCCAATATCACTTCAGCATTTGGAAAATGAATCAGGAAATTTTGTTCGGTTTCATCAATATTAAATTTATGTTTCCAGTGATTGGCCAGGCGTTTGGCAATTCGTGCTGCTTGTTGCGTCTGGATATAGGCAATACTTTTCATCAGTTTTCTACACTATTCATCATTATTCTAAACTTTAAACCAAGCGGTGATGCCAGCATAAGCCTCAAAGCGTTACACAGCGTTTTAATCTTGCAACATCGAATCACAGTAGCCGGAGCGGATTTGATATAATGGGAAAAATCCAATTTCAACAAGCCAGGTTCTCCCATGTCCAAGCCTTATTTAATTGCCCCTTCTATCTTATCTGCTGACTTTGCTCGTTTAGGTGAAGAAGTCGAGAATGTGTTGGAAGCAGGTGCAGACGTTGTCCATTTTGATGTCATGGACAACCATTACGTACCGAATCTGACTTTTGGTGCGGGTGTTTGCAAGGCTTTGAAAAATTATGGGATCAAGGCGCCAATTGATGTGCATTTGATGGTTAAGCCGGTGGATCGCATGATCGGAGATTTCCTTGAAGCAGGTGCTGATATCATTACTTTCCACCCGGAAGCATCTGATCATATTGACCGTTCTTTACAGTTGATCAAATCAGGTGGTGCCAAAGCAGGCTTGGTATTTAACCCGGCAACGCCACTCCATTACCTGGATTATATGTTGGATAAAGTCGATCAAATCCTGCTCATGAGCGTGAACCCGGGCTTTGGTGGACAGAAATTTATTCCAATGACTTTAGATAAATTACGTCAGGCACGCAAACTGATCGATGCTTCAGGTCGTGATATTCGTTTGGAAGTCGATGGTGGCGTTACGCCAAGCAATATCCGTGAAATTGCCGAAGCGGGTGCCGATATGTTTGTAGCGGGTTCGGCTATTTTTGGCAAGCAAGATTATAAAGCTGTGATTAATGAAATGCGTGCGGAATTAGCGAGAGTAGGGCAGGTTCAACTGTAATCGCTAAAAACTCATAAGTGCATAAATATGTGGATAACTTTATGGATAAGTGTGTAGATATCTATGTTGATAACCATATGGATATGTTGCGTAAAATGTAATCGTTTGTAGCCTGATTGATTGCGATTTAGACAAGATTTGTATAAAAAGAACTCAAATTGGGTTCTTTTTTATCGCTTATAACCCTTGTATTTAGTGGTTGTTTATTCACCATAGGTTAATAATGGAACCAAGCAAAAAGTGATCAATGTATTGCATATTTGTGTTTCATTATGTAGTTTCTCCAGAAAAAGTTTAAATTTAATTGATGTGTATAACTTAATATTCTGAGTCCATTCTCATGTCATTGTTGTGGATGAATTGCCTGATTATTAGAACTATTTCTGACTTGGCATTTTCAACATCTACCATAACCAGAGTAGCCATGAATGTCGTGAAGATTTGAGTAAGGCAAAGTTAAGTTGTATCTCGATAAGTCATGTTTTGTAAAAATAGCCAGATTACTGCAACGTAGTTTTATAAAATTTTTACACCTAGGAGGAACGACCTCCCTTGTGAATTGCGTGTCGGAATTTACAGGAAAAATCGTCAGGACGGCCTGATTCTTATATAAAAAGGAGGAGGGCTGCATGGCCTGGATCGTACTTATTCTTGCGGGTATTTTTGAAATCGTGTGGGCCTATTCGATGAAGCTGTCTGAAGGATTTACCAGACTCACCCCAAGTATTATTACTATTGTTTTCATGGTACTGAGTTTTGCTTTGCTAGCTTATGCGATGCGTACTTTGCCGCTAGGGACAGCTTATACGATTTGGACCGGGATTGGTGCAGTGGGTTCATTTCTCATTGGTATTTGGGTTTTGGGTGAACCCGCTACAGCGTTGCGTATGCTGGCTGCCGTACTCATCATTTCCGGTCTGGTGCTGATGAAAGTATCCTCTTCATAATTTGTATCTGCCTGTCTCGGTGAACTGGGTTAATATAGAAAATGAACTCTAGTGATTGGGACAGGGCGCCATCATGAACTTAAGTTATCTGTATATGGATTCTCCAGTAGGTCAGTTACGACTGGTCGCGAATGAAACCGCGCTGGTGGCCGTGCTTTGGGACTGTGAACAGCCGAATCGAGTGAAACTGGCGACCTTGGTTGAAGATCCGCAGCATCCGGTTTTGATTGAAACCAGACGTCAGCTTCAGGAATATTTTGCTGGTCAGCGCAATGTTTTTGACCTGCCTATGGACTTTGCCGGTACTGATTTTCAGAAAAAAGTCTGGCAGGCTCTACTGAATATTCCCTACGGACAGACGCGAAGCTATCGCGACATTGCTGAACAAATCGGCAATATCAAGGCGGTACGTGCCGTGGGTGCAGCCAATGGCAAAAACCCGATTTCGATTATTGCACCCTGTCATCGGGTGATTGGTCGCAGTGGCAAGCTGGTAGGATTTGCCGGTGGTTTAGATAAAAAAGAAATCCTGTTAAATATTGAGCGGATGCATTCATAGGTCTCTTTTATAAATCAAAAAATGATCGTTTTATTCATTTTTAAATGAATATTAAAAGTTTCTTCTCCCTCTAGGATAAGAAGCACTGCTTCGCAAGGGGATGAGGGGGTAAAAACCTCTCCCTAGCCCTCTCCTACAAGAAGAGGGAATTTTCTTTGTAGTGATTATAAAAAATGATTCATGAAAGAACTTTAATATCTAAAAGTTTAAAAGAAATGAAAAAGTAGAATTTAGAATATGGAGGTTCTGCTAGTGGAAATTAATCTATCCATACTTTGTGATTGGATTTATTTCGAAGCGGTATTCAAAGCAGCATAAGCAGTCATAAGTTTTTTACGGACTCATAAAAAAAGCCTTTGAATCATTCAAAGGCTTTTTAGTTTTAAATATTTGAAGCTTTCAGTTTTTCGGTAATCTCGGCCAGAACTTTAATCCGTTTTACTTCATCCCATAATGCTTTGGCTTCAGGATAATGTTTCGACATCATGCCCAGCCATTGCTTGTAACGGCCGACCATCCCGATCTCAGTTTTGGCTGGGCCGTTGATAAAACGAATTTGCAGTTGCAGTAGTTCATTCCAGTTCATCAAAGGTGCATCCGAGTTTTGACGGATACATTGGGTCAGGTCGGGTGTAGTCACTGCACCACGGCCAATCATCAGATCTTCGCAACCGGATTCCAGACGGCACTGTTTGGCATCGGCATTGTTCCAGATTTCACCATTGGCGATCACATTGATCTTAAGTGTCTCACGAATCGGTTGTAGCTGGTCCCAGAATGCGGGCGGAGTATAGCCATCGGCTTTGGTGCGTGCATGAACGGTAACCCATGCTGCTCCTGCATCTTCAATGGCATGGGCATTTTCCAGCATGAAATTACGGTCCATATAACCCAGACGCATTTTGGCGGAAACCGGAATATGCGCAGGCACTGCATCACGCACGGCTTTAACCAGCTCATGCACGACTTCGGGTTCATCGAGCAGGACTGAACCACCACGATGACGGTTCACGGTTTTGGCCGGACAGCCAAAATTCATGTCAATTGCCGGTGCGCCCATGGCTGCCACTTTGGCGGCATTCGCTGCTAGCATCTCCGGATTATTTCCTAAGAATTGGACATGTACCGGTGTACCTGCCGCCGTCTTGCCATCATTCAACAGTTCCGGGCAGTAAGTATGATAAATATGATCGGGCAGAAGGGAATCGGTGACACGGATAAACTCGGTCACACACCAGTCAAAGCTACCTACGGATGTCAGCACATCACGCATAATCGGATCGGTTAAGCCTTCCATGGGAGCAAGCACAAGTTTCAACGGTGCACACCTGTAAATTTAAAACGGTGTTATACGTTTTTTTAGGCAGCCTGTCTAGGCTGGATCGGAATTGAATGATGAGTACCTGAAAATTGAACTTTTTGGGCTGATATAAAAAGGCCTTTAATGTGGATTAAAGGCCTTTAAAAGTGAAGCTTAGAATGATTTAGCGATATCCAGCCATTTTAATCAGCCAGTTTCTCGACTTTCATACTCTCACGATAATACTGACAGCCCTTGTACAACAGGAAGCAACCAATCAATCCGGCAATCGCATTGACGATCGAGATCGAGTTACCAACCATTAAGGTATTCTGGAAATATTTATCCGTGATTAATGCCACAGCGGTGGTTCCGACGCCTAAGGCAATCAGGTTTGAAACCAGCAGGAACTTGGCAGATACCTGTGCGCGTAGCTGGTTTGGTGTCAGCATTTGCGTAGCAGCAGCCGATGCAGGAATCGGGAAAGTGGAGAAGAACATCGCCACAAAAATCAGCGCAAATGAAAGCTGCATATTATCGACCTGAGTGAACAGCACACTCGGAATAATCAGCGCTGCACAGCCAATCGCACCGGTACGAATTGCAGCATCGCTATAGCCACGTTTCGAGAAGAAGTCGATCAACCAGCCACAGAATAAGGCACCCGAAGTATTCGCGACTAGAATAATCGTACCGAGGATATAACCGGTTTGACTCGCATCCAGACCGAAATTACGCATGTAATAGGCAGGTGCCCAGCCCAGCAGCGAATACAGCATCATGGTGTAAAAAGAAAAGCCAATAAAATGACAGAAGAAGGTCTTTTTATGTGTCTTGATAAAACCAATCGAATTTTTGAAAGAGGCTTTAATGACTTGGCCATCTTGACCGACTTTCATACCCTTACGTGCAGGTTCACGCACCGTCAGCACCATGAGCAGGGCCAGCAATACGCCCGGTAGACCCACAATCATAAAGGTAAGTTGCCAGGTTTTCACTTCACCAATGAGCGGTAAAGCCATGAAGCTGACATCTTTTAGCAGGCCAATCACATAGCCGCCAATCAGGAAAGCTAAACCCGAACCAATAAAGGCACCAATCGCATATACCCCGAGTGCACGGCCTAATTTATCTTTCGGAAATAAATCGGCAACGATTGAATAAAAGGCAGGGGAAAGTGCAGCTTCACCGGCACCCACACTCAAACGTGCAATAAACATTTGAATAAAGTTTTTACTAAGGCCGCAGGCTGCTGTGGCAAGACTCCAGAATGCAATCCCGGTCGCAATGATTTTAATCCGGGACTTTTGGTCCGCCAGTGCAGCAATGGGCAAGCCCATAATGGCATAAAACAAGGAGAAGGCCAGACCCTGTAACAGGCTGAACTGGGTGTCGCTCAGCATTAAATCGGCTTTAATCGGTTCAATCATGAGCGATAAAATTTGACGGTCTACAAATGACAGAATGTAAGCCACCATACAAATGACCACCACATACCATTGGTAGGTACTGCTTTCTAGTGGCGGTTCAATCTGTTCAGACAGCGGCAGGGCCGTTTCTGTCGGTGTAGGCTCAAAATTTTGATTTGTTGGTTGAATTGTCCTTTCAACCATTTCTAGGTTCAGCGATTTATCATTCATCATGCAACATCCTGTGCTGATCGTTTAAGATATTTATTTGATACTTTTAATCTGATTGTTATTTATATATTGTATCGCATTTAATTAATCTAGAGGCTAAATGGATAGACGTCAATCTGTTTTTAAGAATAGATACAAATAATTCATAAATACAAAAAAAAGGAATCATAATGATTCCTTTTTTTGGGTATGAATTTTTAGCCACGTTCAACCAGCGTCAAAATATCGTAGGTTGCAACCAGATTATTGCGCTGGTTTTTCACTTTAATATCCCAGACCACCACTCCATGTGGCTTTTGTGCCGGATCGCGCAGTGCTTTCGGAGTTTTCTGCTTACAGGTCAATTCTACCTGAATGGTATCGCCAATTTTCACCGGTTCTACAAAGCGCAAGTTGTCCATGCCATAGTTGGCAATGACTGGGCCCTGAGCCGCATCAACGAATAAACCGGCCGCAGCAGACACCACGAAATAGCCATGTGCCACGCGCTCACCAAACAGCGATTCTGCTGCAGCAATTTTGTCCATATGCGCATAGAAGTGATCACCACTCAGGCAGCCGAAATTCACCAGATCTGCTTCGGTCACGCTACGTCGTGCTGTCAGCAAACGTTCGCCAATACGCAATTCATCAAATGACTTTTTAAAAGGATGCACGCGGTCTTCAAAGACCTGAGCGCCGGCAGTCCAGCTATGGCCGACTTGGGTCATGGCATTCGGTGAACCTTGAATCGCAGTCCGTTGCATATAATGTTTGACTGCGCGCAAGCCACCAAGTTCCTCACCGCCACCGGCACGTCCTGGTCCACCATGAACCAGTAAAGGTAATGGAGAGCCATGTCCGGTACTTTCTTTGGCACTTTCAGCATCCAGAATATGGACACGTCCATGCCATGGTGCAATTTTGCTGAGCAGTTGTTCAATATTTTCATCGGTATTGCGTACGATGGATGCCACCAGACTACCTTCGCCACGTGCCACCAGGTCAGCAAGTTGAGCCAGGTCAGTATATGGCATTAAAGTCACTACAGGTCCAAAGGCTTCAATCTTATGGATATTTTCTGCCTGAGCTGGCACTTTGCATACCAAAACTGTCGGTGGATAGCATGCAGACTTTTCAGCGCTTTGTACTTGAATCTTAAAGTTCTGACGCAAGTGGCTACCGAATACGATCTCTGCATCCTGGCTGAGCTGTTCAACTTTTGCCGCGACATCATATTTCTGTTTGACGCTGGCCAAAGCACCCATCGTCACGCCTTCCTGAGCCGGATCACCTACAACGACTTTTTTCAGTTTTTCAATTAGGCGACTCTGTACGGTGTCCAAAAGTTCAGCCGGAATGAATGCACGACGAATTGCGGTACATTTTTGTCCGGCTTTAGAGGTCATTTCACGGAAGACTTCACGGACAAATAAATCAATGCTTTCGTCATTGGCTTGTTCAGTCAAAATCGCGCTGTTGACTGAATCTGCCTCCATCGTGAATGGAATAGAGTAGGCATTGAGGTGCGGATGAGAACGGAGTTTTTGTCCTGTTGATGCTGAACCGGTAAAGGTGACCGTATCTTGAGGATTTAAATGATCAAATAAATCATAAATCTGACCGCAAATCAGCTGAAGTGAACCTTCTGGTAAAAAGCCGCTTTCATGAATAGCTTTGACCACGGCGTGGGTCAGCTCGGCACCTTCTGTTGCCGGTTTGACAATACAGGGTACGCCTGCTAGTAGCGTCGGTGCGATTTTCTCCAGCATGCCCCAGATCGGGAAGTTAAAGGCATTGATATGCACTGCGACACCGGCTTTAGGACTCAGTATATGTTTGGCGCCAAAGTTGCCTTGCTTGGATAGCGGAATCCATGCATCTTCAACCCATGCGGTTTCATCACTCAGTTCGCGACGCACCAAACTCGAATAGGCATATAAGGTCCCAATCCCGCCTTCAATATCAATCCAGGCATCTTTACGGGTACAGCCGGTTGCCTTGGCAAGTTCATAAAAGTCTTCTTTGCGTTCCATCAAATACTGTGCCACTTGCTTCAGTGCATTGGCACGTTGATGAAACGTCCATGTGGCAATAGTCGCACCTTTTTGTTTGGCATACTTCACCACGGCTTGGGTATCGATGCCCTGACTGCCAACTTGATAAACCGCCTCACCGCTAATGGCATGATAAACCGTACGTAAATCGGCTTGCGCTGTGTATTCTTGGCCGTACACCAGTGAAGCTAAGCTTTTGATGGCAATAGGATTATGAGTTGATTCAGTATCTTGATAATCCATTGTGCTTGAGCTGCTGTCTAACTCTAACATTGTAAAAACTCCATTTATGATACGTTTTGAGGGGTATTTTTAATTTTGATGTTTCATAATTTGTGTTGAAAAATTGAAAATGTCAATCATAAATCTGTGTTTAAAAATGAATAACAATAAAATAAAAAATATTAAATGATGTAAAACATATATTTACAAAAAATAAGGGATAAAAATTAAATGATACCAATAAATAGATATTGATTTTAATTACGTATCGTTTTAATTTGGGTGTATCAACACTTGGGATAAGTGAGGGAACAATGAATAACCAACAACAAATCTTCGATCAAAAGATTGAAAAGGATATTTCCATCGAGCCGAAGGACTGGATGCCGGATGCTTATCGTAAGACCTTGATTCGTCAGATCGGTCAGCACGCACACTCTGAAGTGGTGGGCATGTTGCCGGAAGGCAACTGGATTACCCGTGCACCGACCTTGAAGCGTAAAGCTGTGCTGATGGCAAAAGTTCAGGACGAAGCCGGTCATGCTTTGTATCTGTACAGTGCTGCAGAAACCTTGGGTGCGGATCGTGACGACATGATGGATAAGCTGATTGCCGGTCGCATGAAATATTCTTCAATTTTCAACTATCCAACCCTGAGCTGGGCCGATGTTGCCGCGATTGGCTGGCTGGTAGATGGTGCAGCAATTGTCAATCAGGTTGCGCTGTGCCGTACATCTTATGGTCCTTATGCCCGCGCTATGGTGCGTGTGTGTAAAGAAGAAAGTTTCCATCAGCGTCAGGGCTTTGAAGCCATGATGGAATTGGCCAATGGTACGCCGGAACAAAAGCAGATGGCACAGGATGCAGTGAACCGTTTCTGGTGGCCGGCACTGATGATGTTTGGTCCAAGTGATGATAATTCACCGAACAGTGCACAAAGTATGCAGTGGAAAATTAAATTATTCAGCAATGATGAGCTACGTCAGAAATTTGTCGATAACACCGTGTCGCAAGTTTTGCAGCTGGGTTTAACCGTTCCAGATCCAGACCTCAAATTCAATGAAGCCACCGGACATTACGAATTTGGTGAAATCAATTGGGATGAGTTTTTTGCGATTCTTGCAGGCAAGGGACCGTGTAACCATGAGCGTATTGAAGCACGCCGCAAAGCTTGGGAAGGCGGCAAGTGGGTACGTGATTCAGCAGCCGTCTATGCACAGAAACAGCAGCAACAGTCAGCAGCACAAAAAGTTGCTTAAAAAATAGTTTGATCAATATAAGGAAATTTGCTCATGAATAACAAAAATAACTGGTCACTTTATGAAGTGTTTGTGCGTAGTAAACAGGGTCTGAGTCACCGTCATGTCGGCAGCCTGCGTGCGCCGGATGAGGAAGTCGCACTACAAAATGCCCGCGATGTATATACCCGCCGCAATGAAGGCATCAGTATCTGGGTGGTGAAATCTGAATTGATTACCTCTTCACAGCCAGATGAAAAAGCAGAATTTTTTGAACCCGCTTTGGACAAGGTTTATCGCCATCCAACCTTTTATAACATTCCAGCTGGCATCGAGCATATGTAAAGGGAAAGGTGAAGAATATGACAAATCAAGTATTGGCAGAATTTCTTTTACATGTGGGTGACAGTCAACTGATCCTGTCTCATCGTTTGGCAGAGTGGTGTGGTCATGCACCTGAACTGGAGCTGGATATTGCCTTAGCCAATATCGGACTGGATTTATTGGGTCAGGCACGTACTGCCCTCAGTCTGGCGGGTGAAGTGGAAGGACAGGGCCGTGATGAAGACAAGCTGGCTTATTTCCGTACCGAACGTGAATACCGTAATTTGCTGCTGTGTGAACAGCCGAATGGTGACTTTGCCCAGACCCTGGTGCGCCAGTGGTTGATGGATCACTACCACGCTTTATTGTTTAGCGCCTTAAGTCAAAGTCAGCATGCTGAGTTGGCGGCTTTTGCAGTGAAATCACTCAAAGAAGTGAAATATCACCAGCGTTTTTCCACCACCTGGATGGAACGCTTAAGTTTAGGTACCGCAGAAGCGCATGAAAAAACCCAGCAAGGTTTAAACCAGTTATGGCGTTTTACCGAGGAACTTTTTGTTCTGACGGCTGATGAAAGACAGTTGGTCGATAGCGGTGTCATTCCAGATATTGAAAATTTAAAAGCCCAGTGGCTGGAGACCATTACATCCGAGTTAGCGCGATTTGAATTAAGCCTGCCAGAGCTAGGCGCTTATCGCAGTGGGGCTAAACAGGGTTTACATACAGAACATCTCGGTTTTGTTTTGGCTGAACTGCAATACATGCAGCGCTCTTATCCAAACATGAACTGGTAATTCGGCACAATCACAGGGAGTGAGTCGCATGAATCTGATTCGACACGTAGAAGATCAATGTTGGGACGTTTTGCAGCAAGTTTCTGATCCAGAGATTCCAGTATTGTCAGTGATTGATCTGGGCATGATTCGTGGCGTCGAGCTGAATCAGCAGGATGAAATTGTGGTGCGACTCACGCCGACCTATAGCGGCTGTCCGGCCACTGATTTATTAAAAGCAGAAATTACCCAGGCTTTTGAAGCCAATGGTTTGACGCCAGTCAAAGTGATTGTGGATCTGTCTGAAGCCTGGACCACGGACTGGATGAGTGAATCGGGCAAACACAAATTACAGCAATATGGTATTGCCCCGCCGCAAGGTCAGTCACATAGCTGTGGTACGCATGTGGCATTGACCGATGGCATCACCTGTCCACAGTGCTTAAGTCATAACAGCAAATTATTAAGTGAATTCGGTTCGACCGCCTGTAAAGCTTTATATCAATGTCGGGACTGCTTAGAAACTTTTGACTATTTCAAATGTATTTGATTGTAACGATTGCGCGGTGGTCAGGGTAAACCAATAACAAGCCTGAACACCACCACCTAAAAGAAGGATTTTGCCATGAGCCAATTTATACCATTAACCATTAAATCGATTCAGCCACAAACCGAGCAGGCGATCTGCATTGCCTTTGATCTCGCGCCTGAGCAGTTGGATGCTTTTCAATATCAGCCGGGTCAGCACCTGACCATTCGTCATTTAACCGAGGACGGCGAGCTGCGCCGCTGTTACTCGATTTGCAGTGATACTCAAGAAGACATGAGTATTGCGATTAAAAAAATTGATCAGGGTCAGTTCTCAACCTGGGCCAATGCGCATCTCAAAGCAGGCGATGTTTTAGAAGTCATGCCACCGCAAGGGGTGTTCTTTCAGAAAGCAGCCAAGGCCGGTGGCCAGAATTATTTGGGGTTTGCAGCAGGCAGTGGTATTACGCCAATCTTATCGATTGTAAAGTCAGTGCTGAACCGTCAAACGGACGCAACATTCACCCTGGTATATGGCAACCGTTCCTGGAAACAGACCATGTTCTCCGAACAGATCATGGACTTGAAAGACCGTTTTAAGGAACGTCTGCAACTGGTAAATATTTTTTCACGTGAACTGAATGACAGTGACATTTTTAACGGCCGGATCGATGCAGACAAATTGCAGCAGCTGTTTCAGGCTAATCTGATTTCTGCCGACATCGATCACTGTTTTGCCTGTGGTCCTGAAGAAATGATGGCAGCGGTCGAAACGGTATTGCCGACTTGGGGCATTCAACGCAGCAAGATTCATACAGAACGCTTCAATACGGGTACTGCACCGAAAGCAACCGCCCAGCAGATGGAAAGCCGTAGCGAAGAACGCGTCAATATTGTTCTGGATGGTCGTGAGCTGATTGTTGAAGTCTCCAAACAGGATGACAGTATTTTAGATGCTGCACTACGTGCCGGAGCCGACCTGCCATATGCCTGTAAGGGCGGTGTTTGTGCCACCTGTAAATGTAAGGTGTTAGAGGGACAGGTTGAAATGGCGGTGAATTATAGTCTGGAAGAAGATGAAATCCAGAAAGGCTATGTGTTGAGTTGTCAGGCACGTCCAACCACGGCCAATGTCCGACTCAGTTTTGATGAATAAAAGCTGAATTTACAGCACCGCGAGCATAGCAGGAGTTCAAGGATGACCTACATTAAAACCAGCTCACCCAAGCCGGGTGTGGTACTGATCGAGCTAAATCGTCCAGAAAAGCGCAATGCTTTAAACAATGCCACCTTGCAAAACATTGCAGCCTGTCTACAGGACTTGGAAACAGATGCTGCTGTGAAAGCCGTGGTCATCACCGGAAATACGCAATGCTTTGCTGCCGGTGCTGATTTAAATGAGCTGGCGCAGTTAGATGTGGTCAGCATCCAGCAAGACCAACGCCCACTGCTCTGGAAAAAAATTGATGAATTTTCCAAGCCTTTAATCATGGCCGTAAATGGTTATGCTTTTGGTGCAGGTTTCGAGTTGGCTTTGCATGGTGACATGGTGCTGACCGGGGAAAATGCCCAGTTTGCCTTGCCTGAAATCGGTTTAGGTATGTTGCCGGGTGCCGGTGGAACCCAGCGTCTGGCCCGTCTGGTCGGTCAGCAATTAACGATGCGCTGGGCCATGACTGGTGAAATGATTTCGGCACAAACAGCCTTGCAACATGGCATTAGTAGCCAGGTTTGTCCGGCAGGATTGACCGTGCAATACGCACTGGAACTGGCAGAAAAAATTGCCAAGCAGGCACCGCTGGCCATTCGTGCCATCAAGCAATCTTTAAAGTCGATTCATGAAGTGACTTTAAGTCAGGGACTGAAACTTGAACATCAACATTTTGTCTGGCTGGCGGCGACCCAAGATCGCCAGGAAGGCATCAATGCATTTTTAGAAAAAAGAAAACCAGAATTTAGAGGTGTGTAATGGATTATCAAACAATTATTGTCGAAGAAAAAAATGCAGTGGGCTACCTGACCTTTAACCGTCCAAAACAGCTCAACAGCTTTAATGAAACCATGCATCAGGAAGTTTTCAAGGTCATCAAGGCCTGGGCTAAAGATAGCCAGATTCGTGCCGTGGTGATTTCAGCCGAAGGCCGCGGTTTCTGTGCCGGTCAGGATCTGAATGACCGTGTGGTCGATCCGAATGCCGATGCACCGGACTTAGGCCTATCGATTGAAAAATATTACAACCCTTTGATCAAGCTGATTACCGAAATGCCTAAACCGGTGATTTGTGCCGTGAATGGAGTAGCAGCAGGGGCAGGTGCCAATATTGCCCTGGCGTGTGACATTGTGGTGGCAGCAAAATCGGCTTCCTTTATTCAGGCCTTTTGCCGTCTTGGTTTGGTGCCAGATTCAGGCGGTACCTGGTTCCTACCGCGTCTGGTCGGCCGTGCTCAGGCGATGGGCCTAGCGATGCTCGGCGATAAAATTCCGGCTGAGCGTGCAGTACAACTGGGCATGATCTGGCAGGTGGTTGAAGATGAGCAACTGCAAGCAGAAGCGAAAAAATTGGCGGAGCATCTGGCTCAGCAACCGACCTATGGTCTGTCCCTGATCAAAAAAGCCATTCATGCCGCAGCAGAAAACAATTTGGATGAGCAGCTCATTCTGGAACGTGACCTGCAACGTCTGGCTGGACGTTCAAGCGATTATAAGGAAGGTGTACAAGCCTTTATGCAGAAGCGCACCCCTGAATATAAAGGATGCTAAATCATGCAACAGATCAATTTGGAACAAGTCAAAGTTGCTGTGGTCGGTGCTGGAACCATGGGGATTGGCATTGCACAACTGGCAGCCATGCACGGGCATCCGACCTATGTGTTTGATCTCGATCGCAGCAAAGTTCAGAGTGCCTTGACTGCTTTAGAGGCGCAGCTGAGCAAGCGCGTACAAAATGGCAAAATGACCCAGCAATTGCTGGAGAGTACCTTCGCCAATCTGATTGTGGCAGAGGACATTCAGCAGCTTGCCGATGCGGGCTTAATTATTGAAGCCATTGTTGAAAAGAAAGAAGTGAAGCAAAACCTGTTTCAACAGCTGGCTGCCATTTGCCCGGAACAGACGATTTTTGCGTCTAATACTTCTTCAATTTCCATTACCGCAATTGCCTCGGCGATTCCACATCCCGAGCGAGTGATTGGTCTGCATTTCTTTAATCCGGCGCCGGTGATGAAACTGGTCGAGATTATCCGCGGACTGAAAACCTCAGCAGCGATTGCCGATGCAGTATTTGATCTGATGAAGGACTGGAACAAGGTTCCGGTGCGAGCCAAATCGACCCCCGGTTTTATCGTCAATCGTGTCGCACGACCTTATTATGCCGAGGCCTTTCGTGCCTTGCAGGAAAATGCCACCACCCCGGAACAGCTCGATTACATCATGCGCGAATGTGGCCGTTTTGCCATGGGGCCGTGTGAACTTACAGATCTGATTGGGCAGGATGTGAATTTCTCGGTCACACAAAGTGTCTATCAGGAATTTTTCTATGAGCCACGCTACCGCCCGTCCTTGATTCAAAAAGAACTGGTCGATGCCGGTTGTTATGGTCGCAAGTCCGGTCAGGGTTTTTATGATTACGCTCAGGCCAAGCCTGCACCTGTATATGAATTGCCAGTATGTTATGCCAAGTCGCTGAATAAGCTCAAAGTCACAGTAAAAGGTGAATGGCTACATTCCTCAGTACTGATTGAACGTTTAAAACAGGCCTCTCATGTAGAGCTGAGTTTTCAGGCAGCAGAACAGAATGAAATCCTGATTGGTGACCTTTCTCTGCGATTATCGCTTGGCGAATCAGTTGAACTTACCTATCCGCATGAGCCTGTGGTGTTGATGGACTGGCATTCAGATTGGACAAATGCTCAAGCGATTCCAGTCGTTGCATCACCGGCGTGTAGTGCTGAACAGTGCCAGGCAGTGGAGCTATTCCTCATAGGTATGGATATGATACCTATTTGGTCTAAGGATCATCCCGGTCTTTATGTTATACGTAGTATTGCCATGTTGGTGAATGAAGCCTGTGAAGCAGTATTGCATGATATTGCATCAGAACAAGATATTGATTCTGCTATGAAATATGGCGTTAATTATCCTTGTGGTCCATTCGAATGGGCAGATAAAATTGGATATTACACAATTTTACAAATTTTAGAAAATATGTATCGTATTTATGGTGAAGACCGCTATAGAACTAGTATATATTTAGCAAAGAAAGCGGTGCAGGGACATGCACAGAAAACTCAGCAGCAACCATTACGTGTTGCTGGCTAAAAGGAAGAATCATGGAACAGGTTTATATTTTTGATGGAATTCGCACCCCGATCGGACGCTATGCCGGTGGACTGAGCAGCATTCGTGCTGATGATCTGGCAGCGCTACCGATTCAATATCTGAAAGATCAGCATCCTGCCTTGCCATGGGCAGAACTGGATGAAGTGATCTTGGGCTGTGCCAATCAGGCCGGTGAAGATAACCGCAACGTGGCGCGTATGGCTGCTTTACTCGCAGGGTTGCCTGAATCTGTTTCAGCACTGACCGTAAACCGTTTATGTGCCTCAGGTCTGGATGCCATTGGACTGGCAGCCCGTGCCATCAAATCGGGTGAGGCTCAATTTATTTTGGCGGGTGGCGTAGAATCCATGAGCCGAGCGCCTTTTGTGCAATCCAAACCTACAACTGCCTTTAGCCGTACCCCTGAAATTTATGACACCACCATTGGCTGGCGTTTTATCAACCCAAAATTTAAAGCACAGTTTGGCGTCGATAGCATGCCGGAAACTGCCGAAAACGTCGCTGAAAAGTATCAGATTAGCCGTGCAGACCAAGACCTGTTTGCCTATCACAGCCAGCAGAAAACCGCAGTAGCGCAGCAAAAAGGTATTTTTGCCGAAGAAATTCTGCCAGTCGAGGTTAAAGGTCCGAAGAAAACCACTCTGACCATTTCCCAAGACGAGCACCCGCGTGCAGAAACGACGCTGGATAATCTGGCAGCCTTGAAAACCCCATTTCGTAAAGAAGGCGGTTCAGTCACCGCTGGTAATGCTTCGGGTGTTAATGACGGGGCGGCTTGCGTATTACTCGGCAATCAGCAGTTTGCTGAGCAGTATGGTTTGCGCCCGAAAGCTAAAGTGATTGGAATGGCCAGTGCCGGTGTGGAAGCCAAATATATGGGCATTGGGCCGGTGCCAGCAGTACATAAAGTGCTGAAACAGACTGGACTCAGTCTGGAACAGATGGACGTGATTGAGCTGAATGAAGCTTTTGCTGCGCAGTCACTGGCCGTGATTCGTGAACTCGGCTTGCAAGACGATGATTCCAGAATTAACCCGAATGGCGGTGCCATCGCCTTGGGTCATCCGCTGGGTATGAGTGGCACCCGTTTGGTGATTACCGCCATGAAAGAATTAAAACGTCGTAATGGCAAATATGCACTCTGCACCATGTGTGTGGGTGTTGGTCAAGGTGTTGCACTGGTTTTAGAAAATATGGATTAAACACATCATTCAATCAATGAATTAAACCGTGGTCAGGAAGACTGCGTCAGGAGTAAGAATATGAATAACAATGCAATGGAAAAAATTGAAAAAGTATCGGTTGATGAGTTACGCAGTGTTCAGCTACAGCGTATGAAAAAGACGTTGCAACATGCTTATCAGAACAGTCCGGTTTATAAAAAGAAATTCGATGATGCTGGCGTGCATCCAGACGATTTTAACTCACTGGAAGACCTGGCGAAATTCCCGTTTACCACCAAACAGGATTTACGCGATAACTATCCGTTTGGTATGTTCGCTGTTCCACAGG
The DNA here is from genome assembly GCF_056724605.1 of Prolinoborus fasciculus. Next base: position 42,955 of record NZ_JBWZQN010000011.1, read on the forward strand.
AACAGATTGTACGTGTGCACGCATCTTCTGGCACCACCGGTCAGCCGACCGTAGTGGGTTATACCCAAAATGATATTAATGTCTGGTCAGACGTGGTGGCGCGTTCCCTGCGTGCAGCCGGCTTGAGCAGCAAAGATATCATTCAGGTGTCTTATGGTTATGGTCTGTTTACGGGCGGTCTAGGCGCGCATTATGGCGTTGAGCGTTTGGGTGCAACCGTGATTCCAATGTCTGGCGGACAAACCGATAAACAGGCGCAACTGATTCATGACTTTAAACCGACAGCACTGATGGTTACGCCATCTTACTGCCTGAACATTATTGAAGCGCTTGAGAAGAAATTTGGCACAGCCAAAAAATGTTCGATTAAAACCGGCGTCTTTGGCGCAGAGCCATGGACCAATGAAATGCGCAAGGAAATTGAAGAGCGTCTGGGCATTGATGCCCTAGATATTTATGGTCTGTCAGAAGTCATGGGACCGGGCGTGGCGATGGAATGTCTGGAATCTAAAGATGGCCCAACCATCTGGGAAGATCATTTCTATCCTGAAATTATCCATCCGGAAACTGGCGAAGTGCTGCCAGATGGCGAACTGGGTGAACTGGTCTTTACCACCATTACTAAAGAAGGCATGCCGGTAATCCGTTACCGTACCCGTGACCTGACCCGTTTATTGCCAGGCACGGCACGCACCATGCGCCGTATGGACAAGATTGTCGGCCGTAGTGATGACATGATGATTATTCGTGGGGTCAATGTCTTCCCATCACAGATTGAAGAGCAGATTTTACAGATCCAGCAACTGATTCCGAACTATCAGATCCAGATTTGCAAACAGGGACATCTGGATACATTGCATATCCGTACCGAAATGCGTAAAGATAGCAGTGACATTATGGCGCACCAGTTGGCAACTCAGCTGAAAAGCCAGATTAAAACCATGGTCGGAATCACCGTAAGTGTCGAAGTGTTACCTGAAGGGAGTCTGCCACGCTCTGAAGGCAAGGCACAGCGCGTGTTTGATATCCGCAAGTCTGCATGAAGTACTATTGGATGATAGCCAAATGGTCTATCATCCAGTTTCTATAAGGTAAAGTTAAACGCAATGAATCCGAAATTAAAACAAATAATTGATGACTTTATTCAAACTGAAGCACTCAGCGGAACCTCATTAATCATGACCATCTTTGGTGACTGTATTTTTCACCGGGGTGGCATTATCAGTCTGGCCAGTCTAATTCAGCTCATGGATGTCTTCGGATTTAATGAACGATCGGTACGGACTGCCGTATTTCGTCTGGTCCAAAATGGCTGGCTGATGTCTGAGAAAATTGGTCGCACCAGTTATTATCGCGTAACCGAAAGCAGCCGCCAGCGTTTTATTATGGCGGATCAAAAAATTTATAGTTTTAGCCATCAGGAATGGGATCAGAAATGGGATCTGGTGCTGCTCAGTTCGGTGGAACTGGAAAATAAACTGATTCTGAAAAAAGAACTGGAATGGCTGGGATTTGCCAATATCGCCACCAATGTCATGGCCTATCCGGGCTGTGATCATCAGAAACTGCAAAACCTGCTGCTGAACTTGAAAATGACCGACCAAGTCGTGGTATTTAAGGCTGAAACCTTACAGCTCTGGCAGGAATCCTACCCAACCGTGAAACGCATGGTCGCCACCAACTGGCCTGTACAGGAGCTGCATCAGCGCTATGAAAAATTCATTGCAGATTTCCGGGAATTCTTTCATCTGGTGGAACAGGAAGATGAGCTGGATCCGGTTCAGGCCTTTCAGTTGCGAATTTTACTGATTCATCAATTCCGCCGGATTTTATTAAAAGATCCAAATCTGCCTTTTGAATTATTGCCATCCAACTGGCTTTCCCTGAATGCCCGTAATCTGAGCAGTAATTTATATCAAACCGTGGTTGCGGCAGGGGATGAATTCTTTATGGAGATCGCCCGAACTTCGGAAGGTTCGATGCCGCCGGTACATCCACAATTTTATAAACGTTTTGGCGGTTTACGACTGGAAGCCGTTAGCTAATCTAATTCTGCATTTTTAAAGGAATAAAATAATGCCGTGTTATGCCATTGCTGGTGTGATTCCTGTGGTCAACCCTCGCGCTTATGTGCATCCGCAAGCCGTTCTGATTGGGGATGTGGTGATTGAAGAGGGCGTATATATCGGGCCTTTTGCTACTTTAAGAGCCGACTTTGGTGGGATTCATATCCAGAAAAATGCCAATGTTCAGGATTCCTGTACCATTCATGGCTTTCCCGGTAGCGTCACGCTGGTCGAAGAATATGGTCATATCGGACATGGCGCGATTTTACATGGCTGTATCATTCGCAAAAATGTACTGGTGGGCATGAACAGCGTAATTCTGGATGAAGCCGAGATTGGTGAAAATACCATTATCGGTGCCAATAGTATGGTTAAAGCCAAGGCCCAAATTCCGGAAAATTCATTGGTACTCGGTAGTCCAGCACGGGTCATCCGTCCCCTGGACACCAAAGAAATTGCTTGGAAAAGCAAAGGGACACAAGAATATATTCAGCTGACAGAGCGCTGTCTTTCCTCAATGCAGGAGGTCAGTCCTTTAACAGAAGTCTCCACAGACCGGCTCAGTTACAAAGCGTTTAAGGCAGATTATCAGATCAAGCAGAATAGCTTGAATGACTAAGTTAAGAACATGATTCTATTAAATAGATGAATTCTGCATTTTAAAAACAGGAAGTAACTGAAACCAAATTCCAACTGCATTCCCTGACCGTCTATTTAGACTGAAATAAAACTGGTCTGGAAAGCATATATATGGAAAATAGGGAATTTAAAGATCATTTCTCCCAGCAGTCACAGGACTATGCTTTGTTTCGTCCGCATTATCCGGATGCATTGGGAAAGCTATTGGCAGAGCTGTCACCAGGTACTAAATTGGCTGTAGATGTCGGCTGTGGTTCTGGACAGCTTTCAGAAGTTTTGGCGAATTACTTTGATCAGGTGCTTGCTATTGATGCGAGTGCTGAACAGCTTGCCCAAGCCAAACCGCATCCAAAAATTCAGTATGGTCAGGCACTCGCTGAAAAGATTCCGTGTGCTGACCAGAGTGTTGATCTGATTTCGGTGGCTCAAGCAGCGCATTGGCTTGATCTGGAAAAATTTTACGCAGAAGTTCGCCGGATTGCTAAACCCAATGCCATTCTGGCTTTAATTAGCTATGGCGTATTCAGTGTGGATGAGCCCCATCTGAATCATTATTTTAAGCATTTTTATGAAGTCACGCTTGCACCGTACTGGCCACCTGAACGTCGCCATGTAGATGAAGGATATAAAAATTTACCATTTCCATTTCAGGAAATTGCGACTCAGCCACCGGTATTGCAGGTTGAATGGAATTTTTATCAGTTAATTGGTTATATGAGTACTTGGTCAGCCGTGAAAGCAGCAACTCAAGCACTCGGACATAATCCATTAAATGTACTGGCAGATGCCTTATTGCCAGAATGGGAAGATCCAGAATTGCCCAGAGTCATTCGCTGGCCATTATCAGTGCGTGCGGGGCGTATAATCGTTTAAAAAAATATTAGAGCTAGAATCTGTTTATTGAACAATGAATTGAATATTCACGGCTCAGAATTATCGCCCTAGAATCATTTCCAGCACAAATTTAGAACCAATAAAACCCAGTGCCAGCAAGCCAAAACCGAGTAGGGTAAAGCGCACAGCTTTTTGGCCACGCCAGCCAAACTTCCAGTGTCCAATTAATAGTGAACCGTAAACAAGCCAGGAAATGATACTGAACGCCGTTTTATGTGCCAGATGCTGAGCAAAGAAATTGTCGATAGTAAAAAAGCCAAAGCCCAAAGCGAGGGTAAGTAAAACAAAACCGGTCATCAGCATATCAAACAGCAATGATTCCATGTCTTGATAAGAGGGTAGCAAACTGACCCAAACGCGGCGTTTTTGCTTCTTTTTCAGCTCACGATCCTGAAAGCGTAAAATTACGGCCTGAATGGTCGCCATGAGCAATACCGCATAAGCAGACAAAGACAGGATGATATGAATATCCAGTCCTAAAGAATTTTGTGCGATGATTTTTGCAGGCTGAGTAAACGCAAAGCCAAGAATTAATCCGGTCGCAGCCACCGGAATCCCGATCAGGTTCAGGGCAATAATCGGACGATAAGTGCTGTAAATAATGCTGAGTAACAGCATCAGACCAGAGGTAAAGGAAAACAGGGCAAAGACATCATAATTGATGCCCAGCGGGGTATGCATATCGCCATATAAAACCAGCGCATGCAAGCCCAGTCCAAGCAGTGCGGTTAGCGAGACAAACCATTGATTAGGAGCACGTTTAGACATTAAATGAATGAACAGATACCAGAAGGAAGCGGTATAAGCGACTAATGCTAAGATCGTATAAACCAAGGGGAGGCTAACCATGTCAAACCTTTTTAAGGGTGATGAATATTCATTTATATAAATTCGCTGCGAACTACAGTATCCTATAGCATTCTATGCATAAATTTTCTATTTTAAGAAACAATTTTTTGCTCATGGCTATTTTAAGCGGATTTTGCAATGTTTGATACCTTAACAGAACGACTCACGCAGAGTTTAAGAAATGTTACTGGCTCAGGGCAGCTAACCGAAGACAATATTAAAGATACGTTACGTGAAGTGCGTATGGCGCTTCTTGAGGCCGATGTTGCGTTACCTGTAACTCGTGAATTCATCGCGAAAGTTAAGGAAGAAGCATTGGGCCAGGAAGTGATGACTCAGTTATCTCCTGGGCAGGCTTTTGTCAAAATCGTTCATGACGAATTGACCAAAATGATGGGCGAGGCCAATGAAAGCCTCGACCTCGCTGCAAAACCACCTGTGGTTGTCCTGCTGGCAGGCTTGCAGGGTGCAGGTAAAACAACAACTGCAGCGAAACTTGCACGCTTCTTACAAGAACGTCAAAAGAAAAAAGTCGCGATGGTCTCTGCCGATGTGTATCGTCCGGCTGCGATCAAACAGCTACAGACTGTCGCAGGTGAAGTCGGTGCGATTTTCCTAGAATCCAGCGCAGACGAAAAACCGATTACGATTGTGAATCGCGCGATTGAACAGGCAAAAATCCAGTTTGCCGATGTACTGATTGTCGATACGGCAGGCCGTTTGCATATCGATGATGACATGATGGGTGAAATCAAAGAGCTGCATGCAGCGATTAACCCGACTGAAACCCTGTTCGTGGTCGATGCCATGACCGGTCAGGATGCGGCAAACACCGCCAAAGCATTTAATGATGCCTTGCCTTTAACTGGTGTGATCCTGACCAAAACTGATGGTGATGCGCGCGGTGGTGCAGCGCTTTCAGTACGCGCGATTACCGGCAAGCCAATCAAATTCTTGGGTATGGGTGAGAAACTCGATGCCTTGGAGCCATTCCATCCTGAGCGTGTTGCACAGCGTATTCTCGGTATGGGTGATGTACTTTCTTTGGTCGAAGAACTTGAACGCAAGGTCGACAAAGAAAAAGCCGAAAAAATGGCGAAAAAACTGCAAAAAGGCGGCAGCTTCAACTTTGAAGACATGCTGATGCAGTTTGAGCAGATGAACAAGATGGGCGGCATGATGGGCTTCCTGGACAAACTTCCTGGCATGAGCAATGCCGGTCTGCAAGATGCGTTGGCGCAAGCCAATCCTGAAAAGCAGGTCAAGAAAATGGAAGCGATTATCCAGTCGATGACTATCAAAGAGCGCCGTAACCCGGACTTGATGAACCCAAGCCGTAAAAAACGTATCGCAGCAGGTTGTGGTATGGAAGTGGCAGAAGTCAACAAGCTGATCAAGCAACATGCCCAAATGGCCAAGATGATGAAAAAATTTGCCAATCCATCGGGTATGGCAAAAATGATGAAGTCACTCGGCGGCTTGCAGAAACAGTTTGGCGGCGGCGGTGGTATGGGTCCATTGTTCGGCGGCAATGACAAGAAATAAGTTTTGTTTTAAAAAAAGGCGCAATATGCGCCTTTTTTTATTGCGAATAAATCGTCAAACCGGTTTAAACAAAACAACATTTACTTACCCAAAATAAAAATCCGATCAGGCAGACTCGGGAATATCAGCACAAAATAAAGAGAAATTTCAAATGAACCAAGTAATTGTCGTACATGGTTATACTGCAAGCCCGGAAGAAAACTGGTACCCATGGATTCAGGAAAAAGCCCAACAGGAAAATGTCAGTTTAAAAGTCCTCCGGCTGGATCCATCAACTACACCGACACTGGACACCTGGGATCAGCAAATGCGTGAACAGATTGATGCAATTGATGAGGACAGTATTTTTATTGCACATAGCTTGGGAACTGTAGCCGCATTACATTACTTATCCAGAGAATTAAAACAGCAGAAAATTCAGCAACTGGTATTGATCGCAGGATTTAATGGCCGGCTGGGTCGTCTGGATGAAGTAAACCCTTTTATTGATGCCGCTGAAATCAATTTTGATTTACTCAAACAACAGGTTGCAGAGCGTGTGGTGATCTACTCCGAAGGAGATGACCGGGTTGCACCAGAATTTAGTCTGGAACAGGCGGACAGTCTGGATGCCATTGTGGTGAATGCCAAGCATCACGGACATTTTATTGATTCTCAAGGCTGTACTGATTTGCCAGAACTCTGGAAAGTAATCGAACCTTATCTGATTAAATCTTAAATTTAGGCATGTTATTGTATTCGCTAAATTTTAAAATTTAACATGAGATGGTGTTCAAAAAGGCACTTGAATTCCATCTCCAGACTGGTTAAAACTTATTTTTTGTCGACGCAATTTGCGTTCAATGATAATAAGTAAATCACTATGAAAAATATAATAAATAAAGTCTATATCGTGCCGGACTATCAGGCGACCTCCAATGATCACTGGTACCCTTGGTTCAGTCGCCAGCTTAAAAATGCCGGTTTTGAATCTAAACGGATTATGCTGGCCAACCCTTTTCAGCCTGATTTAGAAGAGTGGCAGCAGAATCTGAAACTGCACATTCCGCAGATGGATGAACATACCTTTTTAGTTGCACATGGCCTGAGTTGCGTCAGTGTTTTAAACTTTTTACAGGAACATTATATTCAGCAGCAACGCAAGATCGGCGGGGTAATTCTGGTCTCAGCCTTTGATACGCCTTTGGTGGCCTGGTCAGAACTGAATAAAATACTGCAGGCTGTGCGACTCGATCTGAAAAACTTACCGTATAGCTATAAACGTGCGGTGATGCTGATCTCCAGTAATGATCCCTATGTGCCTGCACCGGTTTCCTTGCGTTTAGCCCATAGCTTGAATGCACAAATTTTTGAGATCAAAAAAGCCGGACATTTTAATAAGGCTGATGGCTTTGCCGATTTTCCGCAATTGCTGGACATTATCAAACAGTGTCTGGCAAATGAGCTGCAAAATGCTGCAGGCCTTTAAGTAAAAGATCAGGTTCAATCCGGGGATGGTGATGGCTGAGATGCTGCGCAAACAGTGGAGCATCTCCACCGGTTAAAACCAGCTGTGCTGGGAAATCATGCAGGACTTTCTCAATCGTGCTGAGCAGACCCAGTAGGATGCCATGATGAACAGCATCGATGGTGTTGCGTCCAGGATTGAGTTCAGAAAAAGCGGCATCCGGGATTTTAATGCCTTTGGTATTCTGAATCAGTGAATCACGTTGCAAGTACAGATTTGGCAGAATAAAACCACCCAAATGTTGTTGTCCTTGCGCCAGATCAATGGTCAGCGCCGTACCGCAACTAATCACACAATAATTTTCATGCGCTTGCGTCGCCACTGCAAGTACCTGTAACCAGCGGTCAATCCCCAGTTGCGAAGGTTCATCATAGCCACAGATCAGACCGGCATATTCTGCTTGTACCTGAGCAAAAATCACTGGAATATGTAGACTTTCTAAAATGCTGAGAATACGCTCATTATTGATTTTATCTTGGACAGAAGATAATCCCACCTGATGCAAGCCCAGCGCTTTGAAATGCTGGATCAGGCCAAGTAACAAATCAGCAGGAGACTGTAAATGTAATTCTGCTGCCTGTTCAATAATCTGATCATGCTCGGTAATCCAGTATTTAAGCCGGGTATTGCCGATATCCAACCATAATTTTTTCATTGCTGTATGCCTGTTCATCCACCATGTTTAAGGCGGAGCTGTCCCTGATAAAAGGTCTGGATTCCCTGATCGGTCAAAATCTTGACTGCACCATCATCCTGAATCCCGAGAAAAGTACCGGAATATTGCCCTTGCACGTCAGTAAATTCAACCGTTTGTTGCATAAATGCAGCCGATCGATTGAAACGCGCCGCCAGGTTTTGACTGCCATAATTAAACCATTGCCCGGCTTGCTGAATCGCCAGATATAACTGGGCAATCAGCTCGACTCTTGAGGTATGTGATAATCCCAACTCGTTCAAGGAGCTAACCTGCTGATCTGGAAGGTCAGTGGGCAGAGGATCGATATTTAAACCTACACCGACCACCACCTGTGTAGATGAAATCGGCTCGACCAGAATGCCGCCCCATTTTCCGTGCAGGCTATACAGGTCATTCGGCCATTTCACCTGTAATTCCAGGCCTTTTAGACTGGGCATTTGCAGGATATTTAACGCAATTTCTAGCGCCAGACGACCATCGATGGGTTTTTGTGTATGCAGCAATGTGCTTAAATAGATGTTCCCTTCAGGTGAAATCCACTGACGTTGACGCTGTCCACGGCCTTGGGTCTGCACATGACTGCATACCAGAACCTGCTGTACCCCCTTCGTTGCCAATTCGCGCACATCATCATTGGTCGATGTAGTAATCGGTTTGATGAGTAATACTTCCGGGAGTTGGCCTGCATCGCTTAATCGTTGTTGCAGTTCACGAGTTTCTACATCCATTTGAATCTAAACGTGGTAAATATCGTTATGGAGTTAATCATATATTTATTGATTGGTGCAATTGCCGGATTCACCGCAGGCCTGTTTGGGGTCGGCGGTGGTTTGATTATTGTGCCGATCCTGTACATTGTTTTTACCCAGCTTCAGTACGATCCCAGCGTGATTATGCATATGGCGGTGGGTACTTCCTTGGCAACAATTATTGTGACTTCTATCAGTTCGGTGATGGCGCATCATCAACGAGGGGCAGTGCTATGGCCCGTATTTCGTAATCTGGCGCCGGGTCTGATTTTTGGTTCCTTCTTGGGTGCGGGGATTGCCGATTATTTATCTGGTCAAGGTTTACAATTATTGATCGGTTTCTTTGCAGTCTGGGTGGCTTTTCGAATGTTTAGAGGAGCGCATATTCAGATCGATCCGAATCAAAAATTGCCTTCAACCCCGGTACAAATTGCTGCAGGTGGCGGGATCGGTGTGGCATCGGCGATCTTTGGGATTGGCGGGGGAAGTCTGACCGTCCCATTTCTGAATCGTTGCGGAATTGTGATGCAAAAAGCAGTAGCGACCTCTGCAGCTTGTGGTTTACCGATTGCAGTTGCAGGTGCGCTGGGGTTTATCTGGTTTGGTAAACAGGCACAGGTCACCGTGCCAAATACCATTGGCTATATTCATATTTATGCCTTTATTGGCATCAGCATGATGAGTTTTTTCACTGCCAAGCTGGGCGCAAAAGTGGCACATCTGCTTTCACCGGCCGTATTAAAAAAATGTTTTGCTGCACTACTGACCACCGTCGGCCTGTATTTTATTTATCAAGGGTTTATGGCCTGATTTAAACCTTTTCGGTTGGACTGATGTACCGTATAAGGAGAATAGCTCACTATTCTCCTTTTTTATGGGCCTAAGTTGGCTATATAGACATAAGATTGTCTGACAATGTCAAAGTATTTATGGATAAAAACCCGTTTAATAGCAACATAGCCCAAATAAAGGGCTAAACCAGTATCCATAAAAATAAAGACAGGAACGGTATGCCATTAGAACAAGCGCACAGTTTGTCTGAGCAGATTGCCAAGCACATTAGCGAACAGATTATTCGCGGTGAACTGGTCGAAGGCGAACGTATACAGGAACTCAGGATTGCCTCGGAGCTTGATGTCAGTCGGGGTTCGGTTCGTGAAGCCCTGCTTTTGCTGGAACGCACCCAGCTGATTGAAATTTTCCCGCGCCGTGGGGCGATTGTCTCGGAAATGTCGGCCTTGCAGGTACGTGCCTTATTTGACATGACCTCATTATTGCTCGGGCAAATGGTGTATCGCATGGCGGAAACCTGGCGGGTGCATGAAGCTGAGCGCATTCAGCTATTATTAGAGCAATTGGAAGCAGAAACTCGCCAAGGACACACTGAAAAGTTTTATGATCTGATCTTTCAGGGCATGGCCCAGCAGCATGAGATGGTCGGGAATCCTTATCTGATGCGCTACTATCAGGAACTGCTGCCTTCTTTGCGTCGGAGCTATTTTCTGACCCTGAATATTTCCAGACGCGAGTTACAGGAATCTTTCGACTTATTTAAACTGGTCACTGAAGCAATTTTGATACGAAAAAGCCATCAGGCCACTTTATTTATGGAAGATTTTTGTCGACACTTGCGCAACCTTGTGTTGGAATCTCTGACACGGATGAAACAAATTGAACTCGCGTGGGCCAGACGCTCACGACGTTAAATCAGGACATTATGCGTTTAAGCAGTTTAAAAATTTCAGGCTTTAAATCTTTTGCCGACAGTACCACTTTACATTTTAAAGATAATCGTACTGCGGTCGTGGGACCGAATGGTTGTGGTAAATCTAACGTCATTGATGCCATACGCTGGGTCATGGGTGAGTCCAGTGCGCGTCAGTTGCGTGGTGGCAGCATGCAGGACGTCATCTTTACCGGAACTGCCAAGCGTAAACCGGTGGGCATGGCCAGTGTGGAACTGCGCTTTGACAATACCTATGGCAAGCTGGGCGGTGCTTATAATGCCTATAACGAGTTGGCGGTACGCCGTCAGGTCAACCGCGATGGTAAGTCCGAATATTTCCTGAATGGCAGCAAATGCCGTCGTCGTGATATTACCGATATTTTCCTGGGTACCGGTCTTGGGCCACGTTCTTATGCGATTATCGAGCAGGGCATGATCAACCGTCTGGTCGATGCCAAGCCAGATGAAATGCGGGTTTATATTGAAGAAGCCGCGGGTGTATCACGCTATCAGGCGCGTCGCCGTGAAACGATGCTGCATCTGGATCACACCACACAAAACCTGTCGCGTCTGGGAGATATCGCCTCCGAACTGAAATCCCAGTTAAAAACCTTGAAACGTCAGTCGGAAAGTGCAATTCAATATAAAGAACTGGAAGGACAGATCCGTACGATTAAGATCGAAATTCTGTCTTTTCAATGTGAGCAGAGCCAGCGCTTACAGGAAGAATATACCCTTGAGATGAATACGCTCGGGGAAAACTTTAAGCTGGTACGTTCCGAACTGACCAGCGTTGAACATGATTTGGGCAGCACCAGTGAACTGTTCCAGCGTCTGATTCAGCAATCCACTCCTTTGCAAAGTGAATGGCAACAGGCCGAGAAAAAACTGGCTGAACTGGAAATGACCCTGCAACAAAAGCAGTCTTTGCTAGAGCAGAATTCCAGCAGTCTGATCAAGCTGGAACAGCAAAAAGCCCAAACCAAAGAGCGTTTGCAGTTGATTGAACTGCAACTCGATACTTTACAGCAGCAATTTGAAGATCAGCAGGCGCAATTGCAGCAGCAAGATGGCCAGAGTCAGGCGCAAAGCCAGAATCTGAGTGAGCTCAAATCCCAGCAGAGTTCAGTAGCAGCGCAATTCGCACAGATTAAAACTCAGGTCGAACAGCAGCAACAGCGTAAATTGCAAATGCTGGCTCAAAGCGAGCAACTGGCAAAGAATATTGAACGGATTGAACAACAGAAACAGACACTACAACAGCAAAGTGCACAGATTCAGCAACAGGCGCAGCAAGATGAGCTGGAGCAGTATCAGGCAGACAAAGCCCAAGTTGAACAGCAAATCGTTGGCTATGAAATTCAATTAACAGATTTAAGAACTCAATTCGAGCAGATTCAGGAAGAGCAGGCGAGTCGTCAACAACAGCTGATGCAGCTCAAATCTGAAATTCAGGTACTTCATTCAGAAAAGAAAAACCTGAGCCAATTACTGACCAAAGCCAACCCAAATGCCAAGAGTAATGCGATACAGTTAATGCATGTACTTAAGCTCAATGATGCAGGCAAGGTACATGCCAGCCTGATCGAAAAGTTTTTGGCTAAGTGGCTGTCTGCCCAGATTTTGACAGAGGGCGAGCACTTCCTTGAAGATTGTGCGCGTCAGTTAAAGCAACAGGCTGTTCAGAATAAAATTCAGATTGCCAATACGATGTGTCTGGCCGATTGGATTGAATCTCCACATTATTCACTGTGGCAACAAGTCGCGGTCGTAGATACATTAGCGCAAGCATTGCCTCTTCAAACTGAGTTATTACAAGGCCAGACATTACTGAGTTTAGATGGCTACCATGTTGGTGCGGATTGGATGATTGCACTGGACTATGATGAAGCTAGTCAGGCCGGACAAGGTGCATTGAGTCATCGAATCCGTCTGGATGAAATCGAGCAGCAACTTGCAGAACTTGAACCTAAGTTTATGCAGTTGGAGCAGCAGTTACATGAACTCACCGATCAGGTTAAAGCTTTGCAAAGCCGGATTCAAAGCATCAGTGAGCAGCACAAGCATACCCAAAAGCAGCTGCAGCAACTCGATGTCAATATTGCCAAAGTACAAAGTAGTGCTCAGGCTTTCGCATTGCAAAAGCAGCAATTACAGCATCAGCTGCAACAACTTGATGAGCAGCTTGAAGAAGATGCCATGCAGAAAGATGATCTGGAAATTGATCTACATGCCTTGAATATCAAACTGGAACAGGCGCTACCAAATTATAAAACCCTGCAATTCCAGCTAGAAGAATTGAGTGCTCAGCTGGATGACTCACAGCAGCTCAGTCAGCAAGCGCAGCAGGGACTGGAAGTGCTGCGCCGGCAAAATGTGCAAAGCCAGCAGCAGATTGAATTACTGGAAAAAGATCAGGTATTCCTCAAAGAACAGTCTCAACAAATTACTGCACAAATCGAGCAAGCCAAGAAATTTGTCGATCCGGTACAGCTGGAATTACCTGCTTTACAGAGCCAGTTCAATGAGCAGGCGCAGATCACTGAAAAGCTGCAAAAGACCTGGGCCGACTGGCAGATTGAATTAAATCAGGTGCAGAACAAACAGCAGCAGCTGACCGAACAGCGTCACAGTTTTCAGCAGCAGGATGAAAAACTCCGTACTACACTGGAAGAAAAACGTCTGGCTTGGCAAGCAGCCAAATCTGATTTGCAGCATTATTCTGAACAACTGAAAGAATTGAATAGTGAAGTAATTTCCGGACTCGATATTGATGTTAAAGCACATCAGGCGAAACTGGAAAAAGCTCAGGCTCAGTTTGATAAACTCGGTGCAGTCAATCTGGCGGCTTCTGAAGAATATGAAGAAGTGTCAAAACGTTATGAGGAACTGAGTCACCAGATGCAGGATCTGGAAAATACGGTTGAACAGCTACAGGCTGCGATGAAAAGTATTGACCAGGAAACCCGTAAACTGTTTATGCACACGTTTGATCAGGTCAATGCTGAACTACAAAACCTGTTCCCGAAAGTGTTTGAAGGCGGTGAGGCGAGTTTAAGCCTTGAAGATGGCTGGCAATCGGGGGTAAAACTGATGGCCCGACCACCGGGTAAACGAAACAGCTCATTGGCCTTACTCTCTGGTGGAGAAAAGGCCTTAACCGCATTAGCATTGGTATTCGCGATTTTTCGCTTAAATCCGGCACCATTTTGCGTACTGGATGAAGTCGATGCACCGCTGGATGATGCCAATGTGGGACGCTTTTGTAATTTAGTTAAAGAGCTTTCTGAACACGTGCAATTTATTTATATTACCCATAACAAACTTGCAATGATGATGGCGACTGATCTTTTAGGTGTAACCATGCCTGAACCGGGAACATCAAAATTAGTGACAGTTAATTTGGAACAGGCAAAAGAATACGGCCTAGCTGCGGAGGTATAATATGGAAATCACCACCATTATCGGGATTGTGATCGCAATTGTGATTATGCTGTTTGGTATAAGAATGCTGTTCAAAAAACCTGTAGAGGCTGTACCTTCACTGGATGCCAACCTGCATATCGACCCGGATAGCCAGACCCCGATCATTCCAAGGCATGTACGTTCTCAGTTGGCACAACAGGATGTCGAATCTGATCGTATCGAGCCAAGCTTGGGTATAGATGAACCGGCTCCTGAAAAGCCTTCCGCCTTTCGCAAGGCTGAATCAACTCCGGTTGAGCCAAAAGCAGTCGAAACTCCTGTAGCTGCCCCGTCAACAGAAGCTGAAGGAGTGGCAAAGTCGGTAGCAACAGCAGCGGATGTTCAACAGGTAGAAGCAGAACATAAGAATAGCCAGACTGAAACCAAGGAAGAAATGCCTGAATTCAGCCTGAACAGAAACATCGAAAAAGCAGAAATTTCTGAATTTAATGATGAAAGCAGTATTCTGGATGCACATCTGCATGAGCAAAAAATAGTGGATGAAGAAAGTGCTTTGTCCAATGCTGAAACCATTATTTCTTTGCATATCTATCCACAAGGCCGTGTACTTTCGGGTGATAAAACCTTGAAGGTTTTATTGAAATATGGCCTGCGTTATGGTGAATTGGCCTGTTTCCACCGTTATAGTGAAGATGGTTCAAAACTGCTGTTTTCGGTATTGCAAATGACCGATACCGGAATGGAAGGCTTTGATCTGGAAACCCTGTCGACTCAGGAAGTGAAAGGTCTGGCATTCTTCCTGGCTTTACCGCATAGCGATGTACAAAATGCGTTTGATACCATGGACAGTATTTCACGTCTGATTGCCCGTGAAGTGGACGGTCTGGTCTATGACCAGAATCAACAGGAATTTACTCCACAATTACGTGAATTCTGGCGCCATCAGGCAATTGATTATCGTGCTGGACAAGGGACGGAAGTTTAAGGCTGCTTTGTTCAATCTCCAAGTTGAATCTGTAGACTGCAATTTTTATAATAGCCAAAAGCTGAATATTCTACAGGGCGGATTTTCCGCCCTTTTTTATGGTGAAATTATGACCCAAGATGCCACTGTCATTGCGCAAATGCGTCAACTGATTCAACTGCTTGCCAAGCATAACCATGCTTATTATGTGATGGATCAACCGAGCATTGAAGACAGTGAATATGATCAGCTCTTTCATCAGCTCAAAGCCTTAGAACAACAATATCCTGACCTGATCCAGTCCGATAGCCCGACAGATAAAGTGGGTGGGCAGGCGCTTTCAAAATTTGTGACCGTAACACACGCCGTGCCGATGCTGTCATTAGGCAATGTCTTTAATCAGGAAGATCTGCTGGCTTTTGCCCGCCGTATTGAAGAACGTTTGCCAAATCAAAAAATTGAATATGATGTGGAACTGAAATTTGATGGTCTGGCCATTTCACTCTGGTATGAGCATGGCGTACTGACGCGTGGGGTGACGCGCGGCGATGGGGAAACCGGTGAAGACATCACCCAAAATGTCAGAACCATTCGCAACCTGCCGAAACTTTTATCTCCGGTGAATGGCATCATTCCCGATTTGCTGGAAGTACGCGGCGAAGTGTTGATGCCAAAATCAGGTTTTGAAAAATTGAATGCTGCCAATGCCGCCAAAGGTGAAAAGACCTTTGCTAATCCGCGTAATGCTGCGGCAGGAAGTTTGCGTCAGCTGGACCCGAATATTGCTGCCTCGCGGCCATTGGCTTTTTATGCTTATGGGATTGCTCAGTGCGTGCCGCATCATGGACAAACCACTATGTCCGCCAGTCTGGAATGGTTACATCAGTTCGGTTTTGCGGTTGGCGAGCGTCACTTTATCTGTGACAGTATTCAGGACGTGCAAAAGGTCTACGAACAGATCATTGATGAGCGTGCCAGTCTCAGTGTCGAAATCGATGGTATGGTGATCAAGGTCAATGACCTGAAACAGCAGCAACAGCTTGGTTTCCTGAGCCGTGAACCGCGTTGGGCCACCGCCTATAAATTTCCGGCAGTTGCAGCACTGACCACAGTAGAAAATATTAACTGGCAAGTGGGTCGTACTGGAACATTGACGCCGGTTGCGCGTTTAAATCCAGTTGCTGTCGGTGGAGTAACAGTTTCCAATGTGACGCTGCATAATATTGGCGAAATTCACCGTCTGGATGTACGTATTGGTGATACCGTCAGTGTTTATCGTAGTGGCGATGTAATTCCTAAGGTGGAAAAAGTCTGGCCGGAATTTCGCCCGGTTGATGCAGTTGAAGTGCATTTACCTGAACAATGTCCAGTCTGTGATTCACCCGTGGTCATGCCGGAAGGCGAAGCCTTGGCACGCTGTTCGGGCGGACTATATTGTGCCGCGCAGCGTATTGAAGCCATTCGTCACTTTGTCTCACGTAAAGCCATGGATATTGAAGGCTTGGGTGACCGTTGGGCAGAATCGTTGCTGCATCTGAATCTACTTAACGATGTCTCAGATATTTACCATCTGCATGAACATCGTGAGACTTTGCTCGGTATTGAAAAGATGGGCGCCAAATCGGTTCAGAATCTTTTGGATGCCATTGAAAACAGTAAAAAAACCACACTGGCTGCTTTTATCTATGCACTCGGTATTCGTGGGGTGGGTGAAACTACGGCGCGGATGCTGGCCAATACTTTCCAGACGCTGGATGCCTTGCGTCAGGCCGATCTGGAGGCTTTAAAGAAAACTCCGGATGTAGGTGATATCACTGCGGAATGGATTCTGGATTTCTTTCAGGCACCGCATAATCTGGAAGTTCTGGATCGTTTACTGGCTGCCGGTATTCACTGGGATGCACCAATTGCACCGACCCGTCAGCCATTGAACGGCGAAAGCTGGGTGGTTACTGGGACTTTAAGCAGTATGGGGCGGGATGATGCAACCCAGTTGTTGCAAGCCTTAGGTGCGCGAGTAAGTGGTAGTGTGTCCAGCAAAACTAAATGTGTGGTTGCGGGTGAAAAAGCTGGCTCAAAACTGGATAAAGCAGAAAAACTTGGTATTCCAGTGATCAATGAACAACAGTTTATTGGCTTGATGCAAGACTATGGTCAGCTTGAGGCTTAAATCGTCAAAGATTTCATAAAAGGCTAATGATTGAAAAAGCCACCTTCGGGTGGCTTTTTCGCATAGAAAGATTAAGGAATATATTTTTTCACGACACCATCATCGAGCAGCTGCTGGAAATGTTCCACCAGACTTTCTTTCACCGGACGATACTCAATACCGAGCTCATCTTTACTTTTCTGGGCATTAAAGAAAATTGGATAACCCATATTCAGCTCTACAAATTTGCGGCTAAAACCTGCTACAGGCCCGAACATTTTGAAGGCTGCCTTCGGCAATTGATTGCGCGGGAACGGAAACTTATTGCCAAAATGTGCCCGCAGAATTTGGCCCATTTCCAGCAGGCTCAAGCTTTCACTACAAATGATATAACGACCGTGCGCTTGCGGATTAAACGCAGCACGGATATGCGCTTCAGCAACATCCTGAACATCGACCACGCCATTCCACATCGGTGGAACGCCAAGTAAAGTCATACCATTGGCAAACTGTTGCAGGACTTCCACACTACCGGATTGGGTATTTGGCGTTAAGGATTGACCAAAAACCAGTGCCGGATTGATACAGACCAGATCCCAGCGATCCTGTGCTTCAGCCATTTCCCAGGCTTTGCGCTCTGCCATGACTTTGGAATAAGGATAAGGCTGATGTGTGGCCGAACTGGTGGTATTCCAGTGGGATTCATCAAAACTGTTATTCTCAGTTTGTAGAATATCAATGGCATCGCCATAAGTGGATGCGATACTCGATGTGACGATTACGCGTTTCACTGATTCAGTCTGATTGACACTATTCAGTACATTTTCAGTGCCTAATACCGCAGGTTCGATAATATCTTTGACTGCATCTTTATAGTTGGTGACCACAAAAGGTGAGGCCATATGAAAAACAATTTCACAGCCTTGCATCGCCTGATCAAAAGAACCCGAGCTTAATAAATTGGCCTGAAATAACTTGAGAGTTCCCGGAGTGCTGTCGGCAATTTTTTCTAAATGGGCAAAGCTCTTACTTTTATTCAGGTCGCGCACCGTGGCATGTACGGTATAGCCTTGCGTGAGTAATTTCTGGATGACCCAGCTGGCAATATAACCCGATGCACCGGTAACCAGAACCGGCGCTGTTGTTTGTGGATGTGTCATATCGGAACCGTTGTTGTTTTAAATTTGTGTGAATGATAAGCGAAATTTAAGCATGAAGTACGCCAATGCAGTGATGTTTATACAAAAAGAATGAATCTGTCTGGTCAAAATTAAGATTTACAAATTTTAACGCATGTGTTTATTCGCCAGTTTTAGGTTATTGCCAAGCGTAATGAAAGTGCAAAGTGTTGTTTTATAAATGGGATTTCATTAAGAACAAAGTGTAAATGCAAGTACTTCTCATTTTAATTATATAAAAATCAAATATTTAACCATGGTTAAGCTTTGCAAATTCAATTGCTTTTCGCCATAATAGCAAAATACAGGTAGGGAGTTATTCAAATGCGCGGAAATCCAGAAGTCGTAGATTATTTAAATATGTTGATCGGTGGCGAACTGGCTGCTCGTGACCAATACTTGATTCACTCTCGTATGTATGAAGATTGGGGATTGACCAAAATCTTTGAACGTATCGATCACGAAATGCAAGAAGAGTCCCAGCATGCGGATGCGATTATCCGTCGTGTTCTGTTCCTTGAAGGAACGCCAAACATGCAGCGCGATGACGTTGAGATTGGCGAGGATGTGCTGAGCTGCCTGAAAGCCGATCTAAAACTTGAATATCATGTGCGGGAAAAACTGGCGCAGGGCATCAAACTGTGCGAAGAGAAAGGTGACTATATCAGCCGTGATATGTTACGCCAGCAAATGTCGGATACCGAAGAAGACCATACTTACTGGTTAGAAAAACAATTGCGCTTAATCGAACTGATTGGTCTGCAAAATTATATTCAGTCACAGATGTAAAACCGGATGAATAAAAAACCCAGCACATGCTGGGTTTTTTATATCTTGAAAATACTTAGTTGTTATTACTCATAATGCCAATTTTTTTGACCTCCAGCCTTTGAGCTGCCGCCATGACCATAGCGATATGTTTATATTCAGTGGCACGATCCGCCTTGATTTTAATCTGATCCTGATCCGCTTTTTGCGCTACTGTCTTGAATAAGTTTTCCAGAGCTTGGGTATTTGCTACCGGCTGTTCATTCCAGAAAATCTTACCTTGTGCATCCAGACGTAATTCCACCAGCTCAGGCGGTTTTTCATCGGTTACAGGAGGCGTTCCATTCGGTAGATCGATATTAATCGAGTTATTCGGCAAAGGAATTGTGATAATAAACATAATCAGCAAGACCAGCATGACATCAATCAATGGGGTCATGTTGACATCTAACATCACATCATCGTCTTGATTTGAACCAACATTCATACCCATAAACTTAATCCTTCTTTGTGCTTAAGGTGTAGCGGGCGGAGTGGTGACAAAAGCAATTTTGCCAATACCGGCCTGTTGGGTGGTACTAATCACCTGATCAATTGCTTCATAAGGTGTTAACTGATCACCACGAATATGCACTTCAGGCTGCGGACGTTTCTGTGCTTCTGCCTGTAAACGGCTCAGTAAAACTGTTTTATCTGCAATATAAATTTCGTTCCAGAAAATATCGCCAGTTTTATTGACAGCCAGCTGAACATTTTCTGGCTTGGTTTCATACAGTACATTTCTTTCTTCGGGCAGATCGACAGGTACGGTATGAATGGCAACCGGTACAGTAATCAGGAAGATAATGAGCAGAACCAGCATAATATCAACCAAAGGGGTGGTATTAATGGTTCCAATTACCTCATCATCGCTGTCGTTTGAATTGACCATCATTCCCATGGCTGATGCCTCACTCTTACTTCACGTCACGATTAACAGGATTATTGGTTGTAATTTCACCGCTGAGTAATACTGCGTGTAAATCAGAACCAAAAGTACGGACTTCTTCCATGACCGCTTTATTACGGCGAGTCAACCAGTTGTAGCCAAGCACGGCAGGAACTGCGACTGCCAGACCGATGGCTGTCATGATCAGTGCCTCACCGACTGGGCCAGCAACTTTATCAATGGATGCTTGTCCTGAAACACCAATAGCAGTCAGTGCATGGTAAATTCCCCAAACCGTACCGAAAAGTCCAACGAAAGGTGCGGTAGAACCGACTGTTGCAAGAAAGGCTAAACCGCCACTCAGATGGTTCTGGATTTTGTCGATCGCACGGGAAATTGAGATGGTGACCCAGGTATTGAAGTCAATACGCTCAAGTAGTGTACCGCCATGATTTTTGGTTGATTTGATCCCTTTTTCCGCAATAAAACGATAGACGCTGGCTTCGTCCAGATTCTCGGTTGCATTATCTAGAGAAGATGATTCCCAGAATTGGTGTTCAGCTTCCTTGGCTTGCTTACGGATCTTACTTTGCTGTAAACATTTGCTGATCATGATGTACCAGGTACCGATCGACATAATGACCAGAATGAACAGGGTGACTTTAGATACCATGTCACCTTCTTTCCACATGGCTTCCAGACCATAAGGATTGTGAGCAGGTTCTTCAGCCGCAGCAGGTGCTGGAGGCGTCGGTTCAGCCGCTGTCGCTGGTGTTGCCGCTGTATCCGTTACGGTACTGGTTGGCGTAGCAGACGGTTCGGCAAAAACTGCTTGCAGGGGCAATAAAGTGCTCATGGCAATCACACCAGCAGCAGTCATGTTTTTTAAAGGTTTGAATGATTTTTTCATCGTGGATCTCCTGATTTTTCTTTATCTGTTGTATCTGTTAGTCAAGGACAAATTCATATGGAATGTCATACCAAGATTCTTGCGGCTCGCCATTTTTCATTGCTGGTTTGAAAGTACATAAACTGAAGGCCTTGGATGCTGCACGATCCAGCGCACGGCTACCGCTCGACTTTTTCACTTTGGCATCCTGGACCTTGCCGGTGGTATTTACATAGACAGAGATCAGAACTTCACCTTGCTCTTCATTCATTAGCGCATCACGTGGATAGTCTGGGCGTTTACAACCTGCTTCACCTTGTGAAACACCACGAGTTACGCCAGCGGGTGGAGGAGCTGGGGCTGGAGCGGCTGCGACTACTGGAGCCGGTGCTGCTACCGGACTTGGTGAAAGACTCGCTGCAACGGGAGTAGGTACCGCAGCAGTTGTCGGTTGGGTTGGCGTTGGAAGTGTTTTCTGTACAGGAACTACTTTTTCAACCGGTTTCACCTCAGGCACTTGTGCCACTTTTTCCACGATTTTTGGTGGTTCAGGTGGTGTTTCTTTTGGTGGCTCAGGTTCAGGCGGCTTAATATCTTGAATAATCATTAGCTCAACTGGCTGTTCCGTTGGTTTAATAATGTCTTTTGCCATACCAGCCATGAGTACCAGGCCAACCAGGATATGCAAAAAAACAACGACCCCAATACCAGTCAGTTTTTTGGCGGAGTTTTTTTCTAAGTCTTCAAACTTTGTGCCCATCATGACTCCTAGAATTTAAGACAAACAGGAAATAGTGCACTGATGAGAAAATTTTTTTAGTTACAGGCAGCATTATTTTTTGTTTGGCTAAAATTAAACGGGGAAAACCGCAAACACCGCTTGGCAGCAGTGTTTGCGAAGTAATTAATTAAAAGAATTTATAGGTACCACGTAAGAAGTAAGCGCGGCCTGTTGGATCGCTATAACGTGGGTCATAACCGTATTGGAAGTTATCCATTACGTCAGAGGCAGGTGGTTCTGCATCGAACATATTTTTAATACCGGCAGTTAGCTCCAGATTTTTAAATCCTTTGTAAGTGCCAGAAATGTTGTATACGGTGTAGTCAGCAACATCGCGTTCTTCTGAATAGTCTTCATAACCACGAACGAACTGTTGTTCAAACACCATTCTCCAGTTTTCATAAGACCAGTTCACGTTTGCAGTATGTTTCCAGCGAACCACTGCTGGGTCATCATAAACACCGACATAACCTTCCCACTCGCCGCCTGGTTCACTTTGGTAATCCATTTTGATCACATAAGTACCGTCAATACCAAAACCGAAGCGGCCAGTTGCCGTCATTGGAGAAAGATAGTTCAAACTCAAATCAATACCTTGGGTTTTCAAGCCACCGGAGTTAATCAAGTTAGTTGAGATATGATCGATACGACCTTCTGCATTACGAACAAAGTATTGAGCATACTTTTCTGGATCACCAAAAATTGATGCTTCACCAATCGTTCCCACTAAGTTTTCAATTTCGATATTGTAGTAATCGGCAGTGAAAACTAAGTTTTTGATCGGTTCAAAGACAAAACCAGCCATGTAAGATGTTGACTCTTCTGGACCTAGTTCAGAATTGCCGCCTTGTGTACGGATAAACTGGGTATTACATTCAGTTTGGTATCTGGTTTCAGTTGGTGTACCACCCGGGCAAAGAATCGGGTCATTATATCTTGCACCAGTCCAAGTTCTGACCGAAGGAGCATTGACCTCATATAAGCTTGGTGCACGGAAACCAGTACTGTAAGAAGTACGGAACATGAGTTCTTTAGCTGGTTCCCAACGTAAAGCCACTTTAGGATTAAAGGTGTCACCAAAATCGCTATAGTCATCATAACGAGCAGCTAACTGTAATTCCAGGTTGGTCAATAAAGGTACTTGGAGTTCAGTAAATACTGCACTAATGTCACGATCGCCTGAGCTTTTTGGTTTATTTGGATCAATACCACTGCCTGGAACTTGAGCAACAATTTCAGAATTTACAGTTGCTTCCCAGTCTTGTTTGGAGAAACTGCCACCGAGTGCAAAACCGACATCACCTGCAGGCAGTGTGTAGATTGGACGACTCACGGTAAAGTCAATTGTAGTGGATTCTAAAGATGCCTGATTGGTATCGCCTTTGACATCAAAAGTGTTCCATAAGCCGGCATTGGCTGCTGCTTGTGGGCCAAATGGGTTTAAAGTTCCATTATCAAGTGCAGCCTGAACTCTACTGCGGTTTAAATAACCACTTACGAAACTGTCAGTCGCATCACTTTTTGCATAAGTAACACCACCATTCATATCCCAACCGTATGCTTCACCTTCAATCCCTGCAAAGATACGGTTCGATTCGTTAATTGACTTAGAAACACGGTTACCGCCTTGTGAACGTAGATACAGTTGTAATGTGTTAGTCGCCAAGCCATCAACTGCTGGAGTAATACCTTTGCCAGGGTAGTATTGACTGGCATAAGGCAAGGTCACACTACGACTATAAACATCAGGCGCAATTGAAGTGGTTACTTCATCACGTGCATAGATATACTCACCAATCGCATTAAAGTTATCTGACAATTTGAAAGTTGCGCGACCTAACGCAGAAAGATTCTCTTGTTCAGGCACAATACCAATAACAGTTTGGGTATTTAAATAACAGAAACCATCTTCAGCAACAGTATCTTTGGTATTTAAACAATTATCCCCATAAGGGTTACCCAAAATACCTGTGATAGGATCGTAGAAGTTTGCAGGGAAAGCATTTGCTGAACTGCCATCAATTCCTAATTCAGGAAGTACCCCACCACGGCGGCTGACTTTACGGTCTTTTGCCCAAATCGTATCTTGTTTTCGGTAATCGATCACACCGTAGACATTAAAACCTTGTTCATCTAGATCGCCATATCCCCCAAAAATCGAAACGTCAATTTTTTCGCCGCCTTTTTCTTCAGGAATTTGACCACCTAAAGTAATGCCCACGCCTTCATATTGCTTTTTCGTAATAAAGTTGATTACACCACCCACTGCATCTGCACCATAAACTGCAGATGCGCCGTCACGTAAGACTTCAATGCGCTCTACCAATGCGAGAGGGATGTTGTTTAAGTTGGTTGAATCGGTACCAAATGCACTGCTTGCAACACGGCGACCATTAATTAAAACTAAAGTTTTATCCGAACCAAGACCACGTAAATTTGCTGTTGAACCACTGGTATTACTGGCACCGACATTTTGTGCTGTGACATAACTTGCTTGGTTGGCACTGACTTTCATCAATGCTTCTTCTACAGTGGTTACCCCCTGATTCACCAGATCTTCACCTTTAATAATCGTGATTGGTGAGGCGCTTTGTGCAGCTACTCCTTTAATAGATGAACCTGTCACTGTCACTTTTTGAACCTTGGTAGGTTGAGCGGCAGAGTTTTCTGGTTCATCGGCTGCATGTGCCAAAGACAAGCACATCATACTTAAGGTAAGCGTACTTAACTTGAGTATTGTCTTGCCAACTGTTGGAGCCCCCATAGATCCGACCAATTTGTTTTTTTTCATCGTAATTTTCACCCTTTTGTTATGTGAAGTAGTGCTGGGAGGACTTAAGCAAAGCGAATGCCAACTTATAAATTATTAACTTTAAAAAACATTAAGTGATTGAAAGAATTATATTTAATTTGGTTTTTTTAGAGATTTACTAAATTCTGATGAAGAAATATTAAGAGAGTAGGGTTTAAAATCTGAAGAAAGTCTCTATAGGAAACCATGAGAAAGTAAAAAATAAATATTTAATGAATAAGAAAGGAATCTAAAACTGAAAGAGAAATTGAATAAAGTTTAATCATGGTGCATAATTTTTACATAAAATATACAATAATTTAATAAGATAATAATTATATATTTCATTTGCTTATGTATGTATTTTCTTGGGTTGAAGTAGTGGGAGGATGCAATAATATGAAACAGGTCTGGTTTATTTTTGTGCAGACTAGGTTTGAATCTAGATTTTAAGAATAAACATTAAATTAATGATTCATGGAAAATATTATGTTATTGATAATGTTTTAAATAATTAGGGTCTGTTGACATTTCAAGTATAGAATTTACCCGATAAAGGTAGCCAAATAAATATACAAGCTAATGCAACTGCCCCCTCATAGCTACACTTTAGCTTATCATATCGTGTTGCTATTCCTCTG